>CAMVAN010000007.1 GCA_947165475.1 uncultured Caryophanales bacterium
TTGTTAATATTTTTATGATTTTTAGGTTTCTTCCTATAAAAACCATAGTATCTAAAAAATATTATAAAATTTCCCTCAAAAATTGTGGATAAAATTATTACAAATATGATAGAATATACTAAATCAATGACGAAGAAATATTAATTAGTTAAGCATAAAAGTGAGCTTGGTATAGTGTAAACAAGCTATGATACTATTTAGTTCCTATCTTCAGAGAGAAATGAAAACATTTTCGGAAAAATCCGTTATCAAAAATAAGTATAATAAAAGGATGGCACCGCGCTTTTGCGCTCCTTATGTGCTATTCTTTTTTTTAAGGAAGGGTGAGAAAAATGAAATTAAGTAGATTAAACATAAAAAAAATTAATCTAAGCGAAGTTGATAATAATTATTCAGGACAGGATATTTTAATGAAACTTGGAGAATTATATCAATATGAAAGTGGTATATATGGATATGGGAATTTATGGACTAAATTAGAAAGAGTAGTAGAAAATATAATAATTGATGAACTAGATAAAGCTGGATGTATACAAGTAGAGTTTCCAAAACTTCAACCAAGAAAAATATGGGATCAATCAAATAGATGGGATACATATACAAAAGATGGAGATATAATGTTCACAATAAAAAATAATTTAGGAGAATATGGACTTGCACCAACAGCAGAAGAATGTGCAACTTTATTCGGAGCTAAGAGATTATCATCATATAAAAATCTGCCAACAATATACTATCAAATAGGAGAAAAATTTAGAAAAGAAATCAGAACAAGAGGATATTTATTTAGACCTAGAACCTTTGTTATGATGGATGCATATTCATTTGATAAAACAGAAGAAGACATGAAAAATACATATCAATTAATGCACCAAGTATATTTAAATATCTTTAATAGGCTAGGTATAAAAGTTATACCAACTATCAGTGACAATGGTGTTATAGGCGGTAAAGTAGCAGAGGAATTTCAAGCAATTACCAATTTAGGAGAAGATAAAACTCTTTATGATGAAATAAATGATATTGGTATAAACAAAGAAGTTTTAGATTTTGATAATAAAGAAGAATATCTTAAACAACTAGGAATAACGGATATAACTACTTTAATAGAATATAGTACTGTTGAATTAGGAAATAATTTTCAATTAGGAACAAAGTATTCTGAGACAATGAAACTATTCTATATGGATGAAAATAATGAGAAAAAGCCCTATTACATGGGATGCTATGGAATTGGTTTAGGAAGAATAATTGCTTGTTTAATAGAAAATAATATTATTAAAGAAAACAATAAAATCAAAGGATTTGCTCTACCATATGATATAGCTCCTTATAAAGTACAAATAATATATAATGAAAATAATAAAGAAGAAGGAGAAAAATTATATAATTATTTACTTCAAAATAATATTAATACTATTATTGATGATAGAGAAAATTTAAAAATAGGAAATAAAATAAATGACGTTTATGTACTAGGAACTCCAAAGATGATAGTATTAGGAAATAAATTTGATGGAAAAAATTATGAAATAGAAGATATAAAAACAAATCAAAAAGAAATTGCTAATATGGAAAATTTACTAAATATTTTGAAATAGTATCAAGTACTATTATGATAATTTGTTATTTTCAAACTCAAAAAACACATGTATAATTATTACAATAAGGGATGAATAATAATGAAACGCTTATTTATGGAAAAAAAGAGCTTTTAAAAAAACGTAAACTTAAAAAGAAAAGTGTAAAATCAATTGTGTTGTCTATTTTATACATGCTATAATGAAAAAGCATGAAGGATAAAAGTAATAAAAATAACGATAGATTTTCTAGCTAGTTGAAAGGAATAATTAAATGAAAGAATACAAAATATATCATGAAATTATAAATAATAATAAATATAAAAGAGAAATGGAGTTTATGCAACATGGAGATTATTCTGTATATGATCATTCTATTAATGTGGCAAAAACCTGCTTTATGATTTCAAAAAAACTAAAATTAAATGTAGAAGTAGAATCTCTAATAAAAGGTGCATTATTGCATGATTATTTTTTATATGATTGGCATGATAAAAACCCAAAACATAAATTTCATGCTATAGATCATGCAAGAAAAGCAAAAGATAACGCCATAAGGGATTTTGGATTAACAAAAAAAGAAGAAAACATGATATTATCACACATGTTTCCATTAGGAACAGTTATACCTAAATATAAAGAAAGTATTATTTTATGTCTTGCAGATAAATATTGTGCTTTATCTGAAGTGCTAAATTCAAATTATTATTATCGTAAGGCTAAAGAATGGGTACAGTCATAAAAGCTCACAAAATTGTGCAAAAATTATAATCGTCCATGTTCTTTTAAAACAGAAATAGCCTTATCTCGATGAAGCTTTTCTACAAGTTTAATTGGGCTATTAGAACGTTCAACTATATCTTTAATAGATACTGGATATTCTTTGCAAAAATACTGATTACTATCTTCTATAGTAGCAGCATAAACAATTCTACTAATACCTTCAGCTAATATTGCTTCCTGACACATCATACATGGTTCGCAAGAAGTATATAATGTACATTCGTGAAGATTCCCTCTAGAGATGGAATCTTTTATATTGGAAACAGCAGAGTCAATAGCAATTAATTCTGCATGTTGAAAAACTGTGTTTTTTGAAGGAACATTATCATCACTTCTACCAATAATTTTTCCATCTCTTACAACAATAGCACCAAAAGGATAAAAAGAATTTCTACTTATATCTATAGCAACATCAATAAAACTTTCATCACTATCAATAATTTTTTTATTGTAATCTAAAATAACTTTCATTGCTTCTTCTTCAAGAAGCCCTTTTATAATATTCATATCTGGATTAATTTTTTTTACAATATCCAAGATAGAGAAATCTTCCACATGATTATAGTATAAATTACTGGCCTCTATGTTTATTCCATAAACAAGGTTGTTTATTCCAGAATATAAGATGGCTTCCATTGCCATTAAACAAGGCTCACAAGAGGAATACATTGTACACCCAACTAAACCATCCATTAAATCTTTTCCATTTAATGCATCTTCAATAGCAACTAATTGAGCATGACTATATATAGTTTTACTAACACTAGTAAGACTATCACTTCTACCAATAATTTTTCCATCTCTTACAACAATAGCCCCATATGGGTATTTACCTGTTTTACTTAACTCAATTGCAATATTCATAAAATACTTATCATTATGCATAAACATCAACCTCAAATAGATACTAACAAATAAATAAAAAATGTGCAAGACTAAAAAAAAAAAAAGATATAAATAGTGTATTAGCAAAACATAAAAGAGAAGAAAAAAATGATATAGATATACACGAACATTAATATAAAACAAAAACTATAAATAAAAAGAATTATTATAAAATATAGTACAATTTTTCTTTTTTTATGATAAAATAAAAATAGAAAAGAGGTAGAAAATGAAAAAAACAGTTTTAGAATGCCCATATTGTAAATCTGATATAACAGAAGAAAATCAAATATGTCCAAAATGCGGAGCAGATTGTAAAGACATAATAAAAAAATATAGAAAAGAAAAAGAAGAAGAAAAAGAAGAATTACAAAAGGCTACTAGAGAACAAGTAATGAAATTCCAAAAAAATATGTCAAGAGGATTCAAGCTAGTATTTATACCATTTATTTTCTTTTTTATGATAATTTTTGGATTTATTGCTTATCAAATTTTGAATAGTACTGATATATTTGTAGGTAAGAAAAAAGATATAACAGGAAGTTTAAATGAAAAAGTCGAGAAAGAAAATTTCTCTTTATCTATTGATAAATTTGAAGTATATGAGTACTATGATGATTTTTTTAAAGATAAATGCAATACAAAAAAAGATTATAAAAAAATAGCTTTTCATATAATAATTAAAAACTTGGAAAGCCAGCCAAAAGAAGTATCAGATTTAATAAAGAAAATTAATTTAAAAGCCGGAGACGAAAACTTAGAAGAAGTAGAAACAAATACAGACGAAAATTTTTGTAATGTTGTTCAAGGAAAGGCTTCTTATAACAGTATAGCTGAAGACACATCAATTCTACCAAATGATAAAACATCTGGCTATATAGGCTTTGAAGTACCAGAAAATGAAGAAAATCTAAAATTTATTATTAATGATTCAGAAATTATTGAAATTAAAAACCCAGTTTTTAAAGAAAACTAGGTTTTTTCTTTTAAAAGTGATAAAATAAATACGAGATAGGAGGGAAAATATGAAACCTAAAATACTAAACAAAGGAGATAAAATAGCAATAGTCAGTTTATCTAGAGGCTTATTAGGAATGCCCTTTTGCAAACATGAATTAGATCTTGGAATAAAGAGATTAAAAGAATTGGGACTAGAACCAGTAATTATGCCTAATGCAGCTAAAGATATGGAATATCTTGAAAAACATCCAGAAAAAAGAGCAGAAGATTTAAAAGCAGCCTTTAAAGATAAAGAAATAAAGGCAATTATTAATGCAATTGGAGGAGAAGACACATACAAAACAATTTCATATTTAATGGAAGATGATGAATTTAAAGAGATAATTAAAGAAAACCCCAAAATATTTATGGGATTCTCTGATACAACCAATAATCATTTAATGTTAAATAAGCTAGGATTATCAACTTTTTATGGACCTTGTTTTTTAATTGATATAGCCGAACTTGACAAAGAAATGCTACCTTATACAAAAGATGCATTCAATTCTCTTTTTGAAAACAAAAGTCAGATAGAAATAAAGCCAAGTCCAGTATGGTATAAAGATAGAGTAAATTATTCTGAAGAACAATTAAATATACCAAGAGAACAAGTAGAAGAAACACATAACTTTGAAACAATAAAGGGAACAGGAATAATAGAAGGAAAACTATATGGTGGCTGTATAGAAATACTATATGATGCTATGTATGGAAAATCATCTGAAATATATAAAAAATATGATATCTTACCAAAAATAGAAGAATGGAAAGAAAAAATATTATTTATAGAAACTAGTGATAATAAAATATCTCCTGAAGAATTAAAAAAAATTTTAATAAAAATGAAAGAGGATAAGATTCTAGAAAATGTAAAAGGAATATTAGTAGGAAAACCAATAGATGAAATATATTATGATGAGTATAAAAATATTTATAAAGAAGTATTAAAAGACATTCAAACCCCAATTCTTTATAATATAAATTTTGGTCATTCAGTACCTAGATGTATATTACCATATGATGCTATAACTGAAATTGATTTTGATAATAAAACAATTACTATAAAAGAATCATATTTTGAATAAAAAAAGGGGACAGAGTCCCCCAAATCTATATAAAGAGGATCTTCACATGAAATAGTGAACCTTCCTCTAAAATAATATATGTTGTAAATAAAAAAAAATACCAATAATGAAAGATTTTATTCTGAAAATTCCTTTTTCTGATAAAAAATGACTATAAAAGTATTTATGATAAACAAAAATAAAAAATAAAGGAGATAATTATGGAAAGCAAAGAAGCTAAAGAAAAACTAATTAAAAACTTAGAAATAATAAATAAACTTGGGAGGGAACTTTGACTTAGATAATAAACTAAAAATAATTAATGACTTAGAAAAAGAAACAACGAAGCCACATTTTTGGAATAATAGAGAAAAAAGTGAAAAAACAATTAAAGAAATAAATTCATTAAAGAATGAAACTGAAGAAATTATTTCTATAAAAAATGAAATTGAATCAAATTTAGAACTGATAAAGCTATTAGATGCCGAACCAGATGAAGCTCTAACAGAAGAAATAATAAAGTCTATCCCTAAAATAGAAAAATTAATAGAAAAAGAAAAAAGAAAAATATCATTAAGTGGTCCATATGATAGAAATGATTGTATTTTAGAAATCCATCCTGGAGCTGGAGGAACAGAATCTTGTGACTGGGCAAGTATGCTATATAGAATGTATTTGAGATGGTGTGAAAAAAAAGGATATAAAACAACAATCTTGGACTATCAAGATGGCGATGAAGCAGGTATAAAAAGTGTATCTATTAAAATATGTGGAGCAAATGCATATGGTTTCTTAAAAAGAGAAAGGGGCGTACATAGATTAGTTAGATTATCTCCATTTGACTCTAACAATAGAAGACACACCTCCTTTGCATCAGTAGAGATTACACCAGAAATTGAGCAAGATACAAGTATTGATATAGATGAAAAAGACTTAAAAATAGATGTATATCGTTCAACCGGTGCTGGAGGCCAGGGGGTAAATACTACAGACTCAGCAGTAAGAATAACTCATCTCCCTACTAAAATAGTAGTTACCTGTCAAAATGAAAGAAGTCAAATTCAAAATAAAGAACAAGCAATGAAAGTTCTAAAAAATAAACTGTTGCTAAAAAAACTAGAGGAACAAGAAGAAGAAATGAATAAAATAAAAGGAATACAGTCAAATATTAACTTTGGATCACAAATAAGAAGTTATGTTATGCATCCTTATTCTATGGTAAAAGATCATCGAACAGGAGTAGAAACAAGTAATGTAGATAAAGTCTTAGATGGAGATTTAGATATGTTTATAAATTATGAATAAGAGGGAAACAATGAAAAAAAATAAAGTTATATATATGTATGAAAATATTCAAAAGATGTTAAAACTAATATTAGGCTGCCTTTTAATATCTTTATCATATAATATTTTTATAGCTCCTAATAAATTAGTTTCTGGAGGAGTAAGTGGGCTTGCGATAATTATTAACAATGTAATAAATTTACAAAATTCCACTATCATATTGATAATGAATTCAATACTCCTAATTTTAAGTATGTTTTTTTTAGGAAAGAAAAAAACAAATGCAACAATACTAGGATCAATTTTATTCCCAATATTTGTAAGAATTACTGAAAATATAAATGTTTGGTTAAAAATAGATACAAGTTCAATATTATTTTCTACAATTATTGGCGGAATTATATTCGGTGTTGGAGCAGGAATTATCTATAAAGCAGGATTCACTACAGGTGGAACGGACATATTAAATCAAATTGTTAGTCAATATTTTAAAATAAGTATAGGAAATAGCATGTTAATCATAGATGGAGCAATTGTTATAACTTCAGGTTTATTTTTCGGAATAAATAATATGATGTATTCTATAGTTTTATTATATATAATAAGTTTAATATCTGATCGAGTAATACTAGGTATATCTGAAAGTAAAGTTTTCTTTATTGCGACAAGCAAAGAAAAAGAAGTCAAACTATTTATTATAGAAGAGTTAGGACATGGAGTAACTATATTCCATGCAGAAGGAGGATTTAAAAATAAAAATCAAACTATTTTAATGACTACTCTTCCAACAAGAAAATATTATGCATTAAAAGAAGGAATAAGAAAAATTGATACTGAAGCCTTTTATATAATTACCGATACATATGAAGTATTTGGAGGGGAATAAATGAAGAAAAACAAACAAACAAAAAAAGGATATCGATTATTTTTGATATTAATATCATTACTGTTAAATGCTTTATTATATAATTTGTTTTTATTGCCACTTAAATTAGTAACTGGAGGAACAAATGGCTTAGCTACCATTACACACTATTTATATAATATAAATCCTTCACATATGGTAATGTTAGTATCCCTTTCTTTAATTATAATAGGGTATATGTATTTAGGCAAAGAAAAAACAGCAGGAACATTAATTGCATGTTTTTTATATCCAGTATTTTTAGAGCTAACCTCAAATATAGGGAATTATATTAAAATAGACACCTCAGACACCTTACTATTAGTACTGTTTTCTGGCGTTTTAAGTGGAATTGCTAATGGACTAATGTACAAGAGTGGATATAGTAATGGAGGATTTCCAATTATTTCTCAAATATTATATGAAAAATACAAAATATCAATTGCAAAGACTAATTTAGTAATCAATATTATAATAGTACTTTTAGGAGCAGTTTTTTTTGGATGGACAAATGCCTTATATGCAATGATATTTTTATATATAAATAGTATAATAATGGATAAAGTACTTTTAGGTATTTCTAAAAATAAAGCATTTTATATAATAACGACTAAAGAAAATGAAATAAAACAATACATAATAGAAGTATTAAATCATACAGTTACTACATTTAATGTAAAAGGTGGCTTTTTATCAAACAAAAGAAGAGTATTACTTGCCGTTGTACCAACCAGAGAATATTACAAGCTAACAGAAGGAATAAAAAAAATAGATAGTGAGGCATTTTTTGTAGTAACAGACGCATATCAAGTAGAAGGTGCAAAATAACGTAAAAAAAGAGGATTTTTATTATCTTCTTTTTTTTAATTGCAAAAGTGTGATATAATAAAAGAACTAAGGTGGTGAATAAAATAGATGGATTTAATTAGAATAAGAAATGTAGAAAAAAAATATAAGAATGGAGTAACAGCCATCTATGATTTAAACTTAGCAATAGAAAAGGGCTCATTTGTCTTTGTAATTGGGGGATCAGGAAGTGGAAAGTCCACTTTAATAAAAATGTTATATAGAGAAGAGAAACCTACAAAAGGACAAGTAATAGTAGGTGGCTTAGATGTTGCTAAATTAAAAAACAAGAAAGTATACAAATTAAGAAGAAAACTTGGAATTGTATTTCAAGATTATCGATTGCTTCCGAAGCAAACAGTTTTTGAAAATGTAGCTTTTGCTTTAGAATGTATAGGAGAAAGAAGAGACATTATAAGGACAAAAGTCTTGAAAGCATTAGAAGATGTTGGATTAAAAAACAAGGTTCATGAGTATCCAGATAATTTATCAGGAGGAGAACAACAAAGAGTAGCTATTGCAAGAGCAATTGTAAATGATCCGAAATTATTATTATGTGATGAGCCAACCGGAAATTTAGATCCGGAAAAAAGTATGGAAATTATGAAAGTTTTGGAAAGCATTAATAAAATGAGAGGAACAACAATAATTATGGCTACACATGATAAAGAAATTGTAAATAAAATGAAAAAGCAAGTTATAACTTTAAAAGATGGTCATTTAGTAAAATTTAAACAGAAAGGAACCTATGTTGAATGAAGCCATTTAGAATGTTAGGAAGAAGCATCCGTGATGCAGTCAAAAGTGTAATCAGAAATTTTTCTCTTTCACTAGCTTCAATATCTTGTATTACAATTACTTTAATTATTGTTGCAGTTGCTATAATAGCCTCATTAAATGTTCAAAATTTTACGGAAGCAATCGAAAAAGATATGACAATAGTTGTTTTTGTAGACAATGATTCTGATGAAGACGATGTTAAAGAAATAGAGAAAGAAATAAAAAAAATAAGTAATGTAGAAAAATATACATATCAGTCCAAACAAGATGTAAAAGCAAAAATGCAAGAAGAGTCAGAAGTGTTTAATACTGTTCTAAACAACTGGAATGATGAAGAAAGTCCATTAAAAGACACTTTCCAAGTAAAAGTAAAAAAAATAAAAAGAATTAAGCAAACAGCAGAAAAAATAGAAAAAATAGATAACGTAGCTATAGTACGATATGGTGAAGGAATGGTCGATAAAATGGTTTCAGCATTCTCTTCAGTTGAAAAAGTAACGTATGGAATAGTAATCGCTTTAGTATTAGTAACAATATTTTTAATTGTTAATACAATAAAATTAACAATATCAGCAAGAAAAAGAGAAATAAAAATAATGCGATTAGTAGGAGCAAGCAATATAACAATAAAATTACCATTCATAATTGAAGGAATGATTTTAGGACTATTTGGTTCAATTGTCCCAGTGTTAATAGTAACATATGGATATTTGGCGTTTTATAAACATTTTGATGGATATTTATATTCCAAGTTAGTTCAGCTCATAAAACCAGAGCCCTTTATTTATCAAGTATCTCTAGTAGTTATTGGAATTGGTATTTTAGTAGGTATGGTAGGTAGTGCAAGAGCCGTAAGAAAGTATTTAAAAATATAATGAAAGAAAAAGTATTAGTTATTATTTCAATTGCACTGGTATTAGTATCTCTAGTAGCACTACCAACAGATACTAGTGCCAAAACAATACAAGAATTTGAAGCTGAAGTATCCAAATATACAAAGGAACTAGAAAACAAAAAAGCCAGCTTAGCAAAAAATGATGCCGAAGTAAAAGAAATTAAAAATAAAATAGCTTCTATTGAGTCTCAAATTGCATCAGCTGAGGCAGAAATAGAGCAATTACAAATAGAAATAGAAGAAAGCCAAGAAGAAATTCAAAGGAAAAGCGAAGAAAGCAAAAGTATTATTTCATATTATCAAATAGCAGATGGAGAAAACTCATATTTAGAATATGCCTTTGGAGCCAATGACATAACGGATATGATTTATCGTTTATCAATTGTTGAACAACTTACAGAATATAATGACAAAATTATGAAAGAATTGGAACAATTAATAAAAACTAATCAGGAAAAACAAAAACAACTTGAGGAAAAAGAAAAAGAATTAGAACAACTTAAACAAGACTTAAAAGCAGAACAAGCAAAAATTGAAGCAGACTCTCAAACAATAAGAGAAAGTATGCCTTCAATTGAGGAACAAATAAAATCTGCAAAAGAAAGTGTTAGTTACTATAAAAAACTTGGATGTGGAGCATCAGAAGACATTCAAAAATGTGAGTATAGAGTATCTCAGTCATCACAAAGTGCATCTCTTCCAAGCGTAGGCTTCTTTTCAAGACCAATGGATGATGGCTATATAGTCAGAGGAATGTCTGGAGGCCATATGGGATATGATTTAAGTAGCAGCAACAAGTCAATACCTGTTTATCCTATTGCCGCTGGATCTGTACATGCTATATACACAGACAGTTGTACATCTGGAAGATGGTGTCAAAACATGGGATTCTCATGTAATGGAAATGCAAAAATTGTAGTAATTAAACATAACTATAATGGTAAGTATATCTATTCTTCATATGTCCATTTACGAAGCTATGGAAATATCAGTGTTGGATCAGTTGTTTCAAAAGATACTATTATAGGATATATGGGTACCACTGGATGTTCAACCGGATCTCATCTACATCTAGAAATTGCAAACTGTCATTGGAAAAATGGCGGATGTAGTTATGGGGCATATACTGGAAGATTAATTAATCCTGGAAACTTGATAAAATTCCCATCAAGATGGTCAAATAGATAGGCAAAAGCATTTAGAGTAATTCTAAATGCTTTTTTTGTAAACTATAAGTGAATTTAAGAATAAAAAAAACATCGGTATAATTCAAATTGGTGTAATAATATATGGATTCAAATAAAATTGGTAAATTTATTTATACTTTAAGAAAAGAAAAAAACTTAAGTCAATATCAATTAGCTGAAATGATTCCGATTAGTAGGCAAGCAGTATCAAAATGGGAAAGAGGAGTAACAATTCCTGATTCTTCAACATTACTTAGATTAAGTGAAATATTTGATGTTACAATAAATGAATTATTAAATGGAAAACGATTACAAGAAAATTCCATTGAAAATCTAGAATCAACTACATTAGAAATAATAGATCAACATAATATCAAAAAAAAGAAAGATAAAAGAATAATAGTCATACTAGGAACAATAATATTCATTCTTATATTTTCCTTTTTATTATACTATTTTATAACATCATATAGTTCAATAAAAGTGTATAAAGTAGGAGGAACAAATGAAGAGATAGATCTTTATGATGGATTATTTATTGTTACAAAAGAAAAAGCCTACCTAAAATTAGGAAAAATAAAAAATAGAACGGACGAAATAATAAAAATAAATGTAATTCTCAAAAAGAAGAATAAAGAAATTTTAGTTTATCAAGATTTAGATATAGATGAAATCATAATTATATATAATGGATATAATGAGTGCGTATCATCAGAAAATATTAAATATTTTTTAAATAATAGCTTTCTTGAAATAGTAAAGAAAAATATGGAGACAGAAAGAATTAAACTAATATTTAAAAGAGATTTTGTAAACAATAATTTTCTTTATAATACAAAAAAGAACATAGATAAAGATAATAATACATATATAAATAATGAGTCAAATGAAATAAACGTTATAGACGCAATAAATATTATTAAAGAAAATGGAATTTATGAAAATGATAGTTATATCTTTACATATAAAAATACTAAATATATTTATTTTGATAATATAGAATTATTAAGAATAATAACAGAAGATAATAATACCATGGATTTGTTTGTAAAAAAGAAACAATATATTTGTTCAAGTAGTGCCAAAAGCAATAGCCAAGAATGTATAAAATATACAAAAAAATATATAAAAAAAACTAAATGGAACTTAATAAGTTCTACCAAAAATCAGTAGTAGTTGATAAATTGAAAATGAAAGGAGGTAAGCCATGAAAAAAATAGTTGGAGTTTTTATAATCCTAGTTGCCGTTTTAAGTTTTAGTAAAAATGTATATGCAGAAGAAGCAGTTTACTACACAACTTCTAATGGAATAGAATTAACAGAAGAAGAATATAACTTTTTAACTCAATTTTATTGGGATGGATATCCAGATATCATGACAATAGACCAATATGAGGAATTCAAAAATTCAGATTTACTAGATAGAGAATTAATTGTAAAATATGCTAAACAACCAGAAAATACTCCTCGTTCAACTAGTCACGCAACAAATGCTAAAGTATTAAAAATAGCTGCTGCATGTTCCTCAAGTGATTGTATGGTAACAATCAATTGCGAATGGACATTAAATCCAGCAACTCGAAGTTATGATGTTATTGGAGCATACTTAAGTGGTGTTTCGCTTTTGTACCATAATCAGACATATGTTTCATCTACAAGCGGTGCTACATTCTTCAATAATTTAAAAACTGCATATAACGGAATAGGAAATTCTGTAAAGCTTCCATCGTCTGGAACAGATGTTATTATTAATATGACAATTACCACGACCAGAGGCGGAACAATTTATGGAAGCTATCAGCATGCCATGTCAAATACTACTTTACCAGTTAGTAAATATTACAATTTCTCATTAGCAGGATATGGAAATGTTTTCTCATTCTATGGAAGCGCCGTAGGAATCTATGATGGAATGGGTGGAGTAGATATAACAATTTAGTAAAAAAAGGCTTATATATTCTAAAAAACACAATAGAAAGCTATTGTGTTTTTTTTAAGTTATGATATGATTAAACTGAGGGTTAATTATGGAAATAATATTATCTATAGATGACAGTAATTTTTATAAAAAAATAAAAAAATATAAAGACAAAGAAGATACTATATTATTAAAACAAAATAATAAAATTATAAATATAGATAATATTGATTCTTTTAATGATATAGACAAGAAATGGAAACTATATAGTGTAACCGCTGTAAATATTAAAAATATTGAGAAAAGATATAACTATATCTATGACTTAGTATGTGACTATTTAGATAATGAATTTCAAGAAAAAAATATTTGTCAATTTAGAAACAACAAATGTATTGGTGTAACAGACGGATATCATTGCAAAGAATCAGTGTATGGGTGTTGCTATGGAAGAAAAAGAGGTTTATGTAAGAATTTTATAAATGGAAAATGTAATATTAAATCCATATCATGTAAACTATTTACTTGTAGGTATTTAAAAAAAAATAAAATTAAGTATAATTCAGATAATATTCCTATATTAAAGTATTTTTTTAACAAAAGACAAAAAAAAATTATAGAAGATTCCATATTTATTGACAAAGAAGAAATTATAAATATGTTATTAAATAAAAAAAGAAAGAGGTAAAATATATGAACGAGTATAAAAGTAGTGGTGAATTTATTACCAAATTAGAAACAAAAAACTATAAAATAGGAAGCTTTGATGTGTTTTTAGATAAGTCAAAAGCATTGTTGGAAACTTATTGTCCTGATAGTACTGATGAATTATTGAAAAAGCTGCCAACCACTCTACGAGCAAGTATAGTAGATAAAAAATCAAATGATTATGTAGGTTTTATAAGTACAATAGATATGAATAATCAGAATGGATACACTTCAATACTATTAGAAACAAACCAAGAATTAAAAAATGAAGAGTTAGAAGAAATTTTAGAAGAGTATAAAAACTATTTATTTAATGATTTAGGAATTAGTCAAATAAAAGATTTAATAGTAGTAAACGGAAAACAAATAAAACAAGAACACAAAGAAGTTTCATCAAAATCAACCCAAATAAATAGCGAAAATTTACAGTGTGGAATAAGTGAAAGAGAAATGGAAAGATTTAAAGAAATGGGATATAATATTCCGAATTTATCTTTGCCTTGTACTTTAATAGATTCTAATCAAACAATCGGTATTATAGGCCTTACAAATTTAATATGGTCAAATAGAAGAGCAAATTTACAAATGTTTTTTAACAAAGAAATTAGTGATGATTTTATACAAGAATTTGCTCCAAAAGTAATTAATGAATATTTACAATACTTACATGACAGCAATTTATATAGTGTTTCAATGTCTGTTTCTGGAAGTAATAAAAGCCTGTTAAACGTTATAACAAATTCTAATATGAATTATTATGCTGCAATTCCATATGCTGCCTCTTTTGAAAACAAAATTGACACAAATTATCTATTTGAATCTTATCCAGATATGATAAAAGAAAATGAAATATATCTTCCAGAAAACAAAATAATAAATAATGAACCAATAATAGAAAAAAGTCTTAGCGAAGTAATTGACTTAAAAAATGGTTTCTTCGCCTTGAACCCAACTGTATTCGAAAAAAGAAATGTAGATATTAATAAAGTTGTAAAAGGACATATAGAAGCTATGCAAAACAGGAACAATTTTTCTATTCCAGTTGGTGAAGACAAATATATGATACAAGAAGGAAACGGAAAGTATGGTATGTCTAAAGCTGTACAAAATTATTCATACATTCTTTTTGACAATAATTTTAACTATTCTGGATATATAAATATATTAAGAGAAAATGCAAAAAATGCTGAAGTTGAAATAGGAATAAAACCAGAATTACAAAATCTTGGACTTGGTACCTCCCTTTTAACAGGCTTCTCAGAAGAATTATTTGATAACGGTTACATGAGTGTTACAGGTTCAGTATTTGATTTTAATACGCCATCTAAAAGAATGTTTGAAAAAGTTGCTAAATTCAGCGGAAAAAGAATAGGTGGTTATTACATAAATGGAAAATTATGGGATATGAATATGTATACAAAAGAAAATGAATCAGAATTTAAAATTCACAAATAAAAAACTTGAAAATTACTTTCAAGTTTTTTCTATCTATAATTATAATTAATTAAATTTGAAACCATATTATAAACTAAACATAAATTTAGACCGAATACATATTGCCATTAAAATTATTTATACAAGGATTTACTATCAAACTATAATTAAAATAAGGGCAAGAAAATTACCAGTTTTGAAGAAAAATAAGTTAATTTCTTGTTAATTTATATATATAATGTTAAAATAACTAAGTACTTGAAAACGTATTAGAAAACTTTTTAGTTCTAAATGAAAAAAAGGTGATAAGATGAACAAAAATTATTTTTATTCGAGAGAAGAAGATTTTGTAAGTAATATGTTTGATGAAATAAAAGATTTTAAGGATTATATAGATATTTTAAATTATTATTTACTTTACTTTGAAGAAAGAATAAAATATCAACAATATAAAGCAAAAGAAGAAATATTTAAAGATGAAGACTCCATACTATTATTTGAAGAGGTCTATAATTTTTATGAAAGAATGATGTTTGAATTAACAAACTATGATGATTATCAAGAATATATTATTCATGAAGATGAAGATTCAATTGCCTTATCATATGTAGGTGATATTGATATCTATGAGCTACAAGAAAAAAAATGGATGATAATGTTAGATAATTGTACTAAAATATACTTTATTACCCTTGAAGATGAAACAGATGAAGATTCTGATGAATACTATGTATACTATGATGTTACCATATATGAAAGACAGAATAATAAATATAATATAAAAAAAATCAAAGTAAAAGATAACGAAGGACTTGGATTATCAGACTTAAATGTTAGATATGAAAAACCAACTAAATGGCTAAAAGAAAAAATAATAAATAGAAAATAATAGGAGATGTATATGTTTGAATTAGTATCAAAGTATAAGCCTTCAGGGGATCAGCCAACAGCTATAAAAGAATTAGTAAAAGGAATAGAAGAAGGAAAAAAGGAGCAAGTGCTTTTAGGAGCAACAGGAACTGGAAAAACTTTTACAATAGCTAATGTTATAAAAGAAACAAATAAACCAACCTTAGTATTAGCACATAATAAAACACTAGCTGGTCAATTATATAGTGAATTAAAAGAATTATTTCCAAACAATAGAGTAGAATATTTTGTTTCATATTATGATTATTATCAGCCAGAAGCTTATGTTCCATCTACGGATACATACATTGAAAAAGATTCTTCTATAAACGATGAAATTGATGAATTACGTCATGCAGCAACATCAGCATTAATTTCTAGAAGAGATGTTATAGTAGTAGCTAGTGTATCGTGCATCTATGGTATTGGTGAAGTAGAAGAATATAAAAATAAAATGTTAACTTTAACAGTTGGAGAAACAATACCAAGAAATAAAGTATTAACAACATTAATCGAAATGCTTTATGAGAGAAATGACATTGATTTTAAAAGAGGAACATTTCGAGTAAGAGGAGATGTATTAGAGATAATCCCTGCCGGGCAAAGAAATACTGGATACAGAATAGAATTCTTTGATGATGAAATAGACAGAATAGCAGAGATTGATGTTTTAACAGGAGTAGTTGTAGGAAATGTAAAAAATGTTAGTATATTTCCAGCAAGTCACTTTGTAGTAAGTGATGATAAATTAAAACTAGCAATAGAGCGAATCAAAAAAGAATTAAAAGAAAGACTAGATGAATTAAAAAAAGATAATAAATTATTAGCGGCAGAAAGATTAGAGCAAAGAACAAATTACGATATAGAAATGCTTGAAGAGACAGGCTTTTGTTCAGGAATAGAAAACTACTCTGCCCCTATGGCAGGAAGGAAGAAAGGGGAAACACCAACTACCCTTATGGACTTTTTTCCAAAAGACTATCTATTGGTTGTTGATGAATCCCATGTAACTCTTCCTCAAGTAAGAGGAATGTATAATGGAGATAGGGCTAGAAAACTAAATTTAGTGGAATATGGTTTTAGATTGCCAAGTGCTCTTGATAATAGACCATTAAAATATGAAGAATTTGAAAATAAAATAAATCAAGTAGTCTATGTTTCCGCAACACCAGGAGATTTAGAGTTAGAACATACAAATGGAAAATACATAGAACAAATTATTCGACCAACTGGATTATTAGATCCAACTATAGAAGTTAGAAAAACTGAAGGACAAATTGATGATTTAGTAGGAGAAATTAATGAAAGAATAGAAAAAAATGAAAGGACATTAGTAACAACCCTTACTATTAGAATGGCAGAAGAACTTACTAATTACTTAAAAGAATTAGATATAAAAGTAGCTTATTTACATAGTGAAGTAAAAACCCTAGAAAGAATGCAAATTATTCATGATGTAAGAACAGGAAAATATGATGTATTAGTTGGAATTAACTTATTAAGGGAGGGTTTAGATATTCCTGAAGTGAGTTTGATTGCAATACTTGACGCGGATAAAGAAGGATTTTTAAGAAGTAATAGAAGTTTAATTCAAACAATTGGAAGATGTGCAAGAAATGCAAACGGGCATGTTATTATGTATGGAGATAAAATAACAGATTCAATGAAGAATGCCATTGAAGAAACAAAAAGAAGAAGAAATATCCAACAAAAATATAATGAAGAAAACAAAATTATACCAAAAACTATTATTAAAGAAATTCGTGAAGTTATTTCTAATACTGCAGAAGAAAAAGAGTCCAAAACTACAAAAGTATCTAAAAAAGAATTAGAAAAGAATATAGCACTAATAGAACAAGAAATGAGAGAAGCAGCTAAGAATCTAGATTTTGAAAGAGCAATGGAATTAAGAGATATATTATTTGAATTAAAGTCACAGTAATATATAATAAGATGTAAATTGATGTCAATCAAAAAAAACGCTATCTTCAAAATAATTAAAAGATGTCCTATCATGGTATAATACAATAAAGTAGGTGGTATAGTGTATTGTACAGAATGCGGAACAAAAAATGACGAAAGTTCTCAATTTTGTATTAATTGTGGAAAAAAGCTACAAAAGGAATTAATAAATAACAGAATTAGAAAAGAAAATATAAGCATAAACAAAAAGAAAAGTAACAAAGCTTTATTTATTATTCTTGGAATAATAGGTGGAATGGTACTATTAGGAATAATAATATTTGTAGCTTTATTAGTGATTGGAATAAATTACATAAAAGAAGACTGGCTAACTGGAACATATAGCTGTGGTCCAATCCAAAATATAACAGAGACAAATACTACAATGAATTTTATTGTAAAAGAAGATAAAACTTTTATTATGTCCTATGGAAGAGATATAGTATCTGGAAAATATGAAATTACAAACGTAGATTACTATGGAGATAAAAACTCAAAAAAATATGAGTTAAAATTAACTGCAAATAATCGTTATTTAAATGGAAATTCATATACTGATGATTACTCAACAGATTATGAATTAGTAATAGATGAAAATGATGAAGCAGTTTTAATGAACACAAAATCAATGCAAATATATTATTGCAAAAAAAAAATGAAATATAACGAATAAATAAAAAGATAATGTAATTATTATCTTTTTTTGTGGTATAATATGAAACAAGCGAGGTAAAAAGAATGGATAAAATTATTATAAAGGGTGCTAGAGAAAATAACTTAAAAAATATAAATATAGAATTACCAAAAAACAAATTAATTGTAATGACAGGATTATCTGGAAGTGGGAAAAGCTCACTTGCTTTTGATACAATATACGCTGAAGGACAAAGAAGATATGTAGAAAGCTTATCAGCTTATGCTAGACAGTTTCTTGGCGGTTCAGAAAAACCAGATGTTGATTCAATAGAAGGGTTGTCACCAGCAATATCAATAGATCAAAAAACAACTAATAATAATCCAAGATCTACAGTAGGAACAGTTACAGAAATATATGATTATTTAAGACTAGTATTTGCTCGAGTAGGAGTTCCATATTGTCCTAATCATAATATTCCAATTTCTTCACAAAGTATTGAAGAAATGACAAATAAAATAATGGACTATCCCGTTGGAACAAAAATGATTATTCTATCTCCTGTAGTACATGGAGAAAAAGGAACGCATAAAGATCTTTTTGATAAGCTTAGAAAAGAAGGATATGTGAGAGTAAGAGTAAACGGAGAAATGTATGATTTAAGCGAAGAAATAAGCTTAGAAAAAAATAAAAAAGATAAAATTGATGTTGTAATAGATAGAATTGCCTTAAAAGAGGAATCTAGATCAAGATTATTTGAAGCAATTGAACAAGCTACCAAACTATCAGGAGGAAAAGTAGTAATTCAACTGTTAGGAGAAGAAAAAAAAGAAATTGTTTTTTCAGAACAATTTGCCTGTCCTTATTGTGAATTTTCATTACCCGAATTAGAACCTAGAATGTTTAGTTTTAATGCTCCATATGGAGCATGTCCGGATTGCAAAGGACTAGGGATGAATTTGCAAATTGATGAAGAGCTATTAATACCAGATGATACAAAGTCAATAGTTGAAGGTTGTATCAAAACTCTTACAGATGATCCAGAAGGAATTGATTTTAAAAAATTAGAATGTGTTTGTAATCACTATAAAATTAAAATGAATACTCCATGGAAAAAGTTAAAAAGAAAAGAACAAGAAATAATTTTATACGGATCAGATGAGATAATTCATTTTTCATATAGCTCTAAAGGAGGAAACAAATATGATAAAAAGGAGTTTTATGAAGGAATTATAAACAATTTAGAAAGAAGGTACATGGATACATCATCTGCTTGGATAAGAGAATGGTTAGAACATTACATGGTAGAACATACATGCGATACATGTCATGGTGCTAGATTAAATGATGATGTATTACAAGTAAAATTAGGTGATAAAAACATTTTTGAAATAACTGAAATGTCAATAAAAGACTTAATTCCATTTTTTACTACTTTAGAATTATCAGAAGAAAAAAAAGAAATAGCAAAACTTGTTTTAAAAGAAATATTAGATAGACTTCACTTTCTTTCAAATGTTGGTTTGGAATATTTAACCCTTAGTAGAAATGCAGGAACATTATCAGGAGGAGAAGCTCAAAGAATTCGTTTGGCAACCCAAATTGGATCCCATTTAACCGGAGTACTATATGTTTTGGATGAGCCTAGCATAGGACTTCACCAACGTGATAATGATAGATTAATAAAATCTATGCTAGAGATGAGAGATTTAGGTAATACTTTAATTGTGGTGGAACATGATACCGATACTATGTTAGCATGCGACTATTTAGTTGATATTGGACCGGGAGCAGGAGATGCAGGAGGAGAAGTGGTTGCTGAAGGAACCCCAGAAGAAGTAATGAAAAATGAAAATAGTATTACAGGAAAATATTTAAGTGGAAAAATGTGCATAGAAACACCAAAAATAAGAAGAAAAGGCATTGGAAAAAAATTAAAAATAAAAGGAGCTAAAGAACATAATTTAAAAAATATAGACGTAGATATTCCTTTAGGAACCTTTACTTGCGTAACAGGAGTTTCCGGATCAGGGAAGTCTTCTTTAGTAAATGAAATATTATGTAAAGCGCTTTCTTCAAAGATATATAAAAGTAAAGAAAAACCAGGCAAACATGATAAGATACTAGGAATGGATAATATTGATAAAATTGTTGCGATATCACAAAATCCAATAGGAAGAACGCCGCGTTCTAATCCGGCAACTTATACCGGAGTATTTGATGATATAAGAGAACTTTTTACAACAACAAAAGAAGCAAAAATGTATGGTTTTGAAAAAAATAGATTTTCATTCAACGTAAAAGGAGGAAGATGTGAAGCCTGCCGAGGAGATGGAGTAAAGAAAATAGAAATGCATTTTCTACCAGATGTTTATGTCCCATGTGAAGTATGTCACGGAACAAGGTATAATAGAGAAACGTTAAACATAAAATATAAAGAAAAAAATATTGCTGAAGTACTAGATATGAGAGTAAAGGAAGCCTTAACATTCTTTGAAAATGTACCTAAAATTAAAAGAAAACTACAGGTTTTAGAAGATGTTGGATTAGGTTATATCCAATTGGGACAAAGTGCTCCAACTTTATCAGGAGGAGAAGCAGAAAGAGTAAAATTAGCAAAAGAGCTTCAAAAACTATCAACAGGAAAGACAATATTTGTTCTAGATGAACCAACTACGGGACTTCATACGGATGATATTAAGAGATTACTTGAAATTCTCCAAAAAATAGTGGATAATAATAATACGGTAGTAGTGATAGAACACAATCTTGATGTAATAAAAGTTGCTGATTATATTATCGACTTAGGCCCAGAAGGTGGAGATGCAGGCGGAGAAGTAGTTGCAACAGGAACTCCAGAAGAAGTATCTAAAGTTAAAGAATCCTATACCGGACAATTCTTAAAGAAAATTCTCTAGAGGTGAGAAAATGCAGATCATAATAAAAGAAAAGAATAAAACAAGGATAAACCGTTTACTAGATTGGATAATATATATGATTGGTTATACAATAGTATTTATACTTGTAACTAGTTTTTTCAAGTCCTTTCATATAGATAGTAAACATCTTATTATTTGGTCATTTATAATTGTACTAATATTATATATATTAAATAAAACAATTAAACCAATTTTAGTAACATTAACTATACCTATAACCGGAATAACATTAGGATTATTTTATCCTTGTATAAATGTTTTTATATTAAAATTAGTAGATTGGATATTGGGAAAACATTTTGAAATTGACAGTTTACTTGTAGCTCTTTTAGTAGCAATTCTTTTATCAATTACTAACTTTATCATGGAAGAAGCTATTAAACAAATAATAGAAAAGGTAAAAAAACATGACTAAAGATTTTATTAGAATTGGAAGTATTCATATTAGATGGTATTCTATAATTTTAATGATAGCGGTAATTTCTGCATACTTAATAATATGTAAAGAAGCAAGAAAAAAAACAACGAAAGATGATTTAATTGTAAACATAATATTTTATGGACTATTATTTGGTATTTTAGGAGCAAGATTTTATTATGTTTTATTTAATATGAATTATTATATGAATAATCCATTAGAAATATTTATGACATGGAATGGGGGACTGGCCATACATGGAGGACTATTATTTGGATTACTATTTTTAATCATATACAGCAAAAAAAAGAATATAAATATATTATTGCTACTTGATATAATAACCCCTGGGCTTATCATAGCGCAAGCTATTGGAAGATGGGGAAATTTTTTTAATCAAGAAGCATATGGAAGAGCTGTATCATTATCTTTTCTAAAAAAGTTATGCCTACCTAATTTTATTATACAAAATATGTATATAGATGGTCATTATAGAGAACCTACTTTTCTCTATGAATCATTTTTTTCTTTTGTAGGTTTTTTAATTATTATATTACTGAGAAAAAAGAGAAATATAAAGGTTGGACAACTAACAGGAATATATTTAATATGGTACGGAATAGAAAGACTAGTAATTGAGACATTTAGAAGTGATTCATTAATGTTTGGTAATATAAAAATAGCTCAATTAATATCTATAATATTTATTTTAACTGGAGTATTTTTATATAATAAAAATAGAAAAAAAGACAAATTTTATAATAATGAAGTATTACAAAAGGAGAGCAAAAATGTATAAAAAAGTAGTTGTAATGGGTGGTGGAACAGGAATTTCATTTTTACTAAGAGGATTAAAAGATTTTCCTGTAGATATTACTGCTGTAATAACTGTATCAGATAATGGAAAATCCACAGGAAAATTAAGAGAAGAATTCCATATACCAGCAGTAGGAGATATAAGAAAAGTAATAACTAATTTATCACAAATTGATGAGCCAATTAAAGAAATGATGTCTTATAGATTTAAATCTAAAGGAGATTTAAATGGTCATGCAGTTGGGAATTTGATTTTAGCAGCAATGTTGGATATAACCGGCTCATTAAACGAATCAATAAAACACTTAAGCAAATTATTAGATGTAAAACATACTGTGTTACCAATATCAGAAGATTCCAATTTAACTCTAATGGGAGAAGACGAAGAAGGTAATATTATAGAAGGAGAAGAGCAAATAACCAAGTCTCCTAGAAAGATAAAAAAAATATTTTATAAAGAAGAACCAGAAGTAACAAAAGAAGTAATAGAAAGAATACTTGATGCAGATTTAATAATTTTTAGTATGGGAAGTATTTATACAAGCATTTTACCTAATATTATTTGTAAAAAGGTACAAGAAGCACTAAATAAAACAAAAGCCCCTTTAATGTATATATGTAATATTGTTACTCAACCAGGAGAAACGGATAAGTATACAGTAGGGGATCATGTAAAACTATTAAATAACTATTTAGATAAAAGGAAATTAGATGTTGTTATTGCAAACAAAACCAAAATAGATAAAAAAATTGCAAAAAGATATGAGACAAAGGAGCAAAAAGACCCTGTGTTAATTAATTATGAGCAAATTAAAGAAATGAACATAGAGTTAATAGATGCAGATTTAATGACAATAGAAGATAATACATTAAAACATGATAGTCTAAAGTTAGGTTCTATTATATTCTCATACCTTATGAGAGATTAATATGTCATTTACAATACAGATAAAAGAAGAAATATCAAGCATAGAAACATCTAAGTCTGAAATGATTGCAGAATTATCTGGATATATTAGAAACAATCATTCCAGTGAAAAAAAAGAAATAGCATTAACAACAGAAAATAAATTTTTAGTAGACAGAATAACAAGTTTTATAGAAGAAATGTATAAAATCAAAGCCAAAGTAGATATCATCAATAATGCTAATTTTAGTAAAAAAGAGCTATTTGAAATTACAATACCAGAAAACATTAAAAGTATATACTTTGACTTAGGTATAAAGAATAATAAGGGAGAGTTTTTAGAAACCCCACCTGATTATTTAATAGAAGGAAACGCAGAGCTAAGAGCATACTTGAGAGGCGCATTTCTTCAATCAGGAAGCATAAGTGACCCAAATACCTCAGGATATCATTTAGAGATTTTAATTTTTAAATCGAGCGAAGCAGTATTCATACAAAAAATATTAAATTCTTTTGATTTGAACGCTAAAATTTTAAGTAGAGATAAAGGCTATATGCTTTATATAAAAGAAGCAGATAAAATTAGCGACTTTTTAAAAATAATTGGTGCAAATAAAGCAGTTTTATATTATGAAAATATTAGAGTATTTAAAGACAAAAAAAATCAGACTAATAGACTAAATAACTGTGAACAAGCTAATATAGACAAAGTCGTACAGACTGCTCATGATCAGCTTAAAGAAATTGAAATAATTGAGAAAAATGATGGAATAGTTTTATTAGATGATAAAGTAAAAGAGGCTATATTTTATAGAAAAAAATACCAAGAGAGTTCTTTAAAAGAACTAGCTGAAATAATTTCTATTGAAACAGGAAAGAAAATTACAAAATCTGGACTTAATCATAGATTTAGAAAAATTAAAGATCTAGCTAAAAATTTCAAAAAAATGAACGAGGAAAGCATAAACAAAAATAAATAACATATATTTTAATGATAGTTTCAAAAAGAAACTATTTTTTGTGTAAAGCAAAGTTTATTCTTAAAAAAAAATAATATAACTAAAAAAAGTTATGATATACTAAATAAAAGTAGGAGTCGATAAAATGATAGAACAAATAGAAGTTATTATTAATGATGAAGTGTTTAAATATAGTAAAGGGATAACTCTTCAAGAAATATATATGGAGCATCAAGAAAAACACCAATACCCGATTATACTTGCTAGAGTAAACAATAGACAAAAAGAATTATCATTTCCATTGAAAGAAAATTCAAAAGTTGAGTTTATCGATTTAACATCTCCAGAGGGAAATCGTGCCCATATAAATGGTTTAACATTTATGCTAATATGTGCTGTGAAAAAATTATTTGGTAATAACGCTAATATTATTATCCAACATTCAATAGATAAAGGAATTTATTTTCAAACAACATTTAGATTAACAGAAGAAAAACTACAAAAAATCAAAGAAGAAATGAATGACATTATTTCAAAAGACTTACCTATAACAAAGTTAACAATTGATAGACTTGAAGCAAAAAAATATTATAATGATATAGGAGAAAACGTAAAAGCAGAAGTTTTAAAATATAATACAGATAACTATATTCATTTATATAGATTAGGTAATAATTATAATTATTTTTACAATTTAATGCCACCATCTACGGGAAAAATAAAAGATTTTGACTTAACATATGAAAGTGCAAGTGGATTTGTATTGAGATTTCCAACTATATATATAAAGGATAAAATTCCTGAATATATTCATCATCCAAAAATGTTTGATGTATTTCGTGAATTTAAACAATGGGGAAAATTAATTGGTATAGAAAACTCTGTAGATTTAAATCGAATAGTTTCAACAGGTAAAATTAGTGATTTAATAAAAATAGACGAAACAATACAAAGTAGTAGATTATTAAATATTGCTAAGTCAATAAATGATAAAAAAAATGAAGTAAAAATAGTTTTAATTGCCGGACCATCATCGTCTGGAAAAACTACAACGTCAAGAAAGCTTTGTATGTACTTAAAAAGCTTTGGATTACATCCAAAAACAATCGGAATGGATGATTATTTTGTAGACAAAAAAGAAACACCTTTAGATGAAAATGGAAATCCAGACTTTGAGTGTTTAGAAGCCCTAGATTTAAAATTGTTTGATAATCAAATGGAGGCTTTATTAAGAGGAGAAAAAGTAAGAATTCCAACTTATAATTTTGTAATAGGAGAAAAACAATTTCGCCAAGATATGCAATTAGAAGACAATGATATATTAATAATAGAAGGAATACATGCTCTTGATACAAAAATACTTACAAATATTTCAAAAGAAAAAAAATATAAGATATACATATGCCCTTTAACAGAATTAAATATGGATAATCATAATAGAATTCCAACAACGGATAACAGACTACTTAGAAGAATTGTTAGAGATAATAGAACAAGAAATTATTCCGTTGAAGACACTTTAAAACAATGGCCAAGTGTTAGGGCTGGAGAAGAAAAATATATATTTCCATATCAAGATGAAAGTGATGCAACTATAAATTCAGCGGCAATATACGAAATAGGCGTATTAAAGACATATGCTGAACCATTATTGTACTCAGTAGAAAGTGATTCTCCATATTATGAAGAAGCAAAAAGACTGATAAGATTTTTAAGATTATTTCTTCCAATCCCGTCAGACTCTATACCAGAAGATGCTGTTATTAGAGAGTTTATTGGAGGAGGTTACTTTCCCGAATAAAATATCCACAAAAACTGTGGATATTTTATTTTTTATCATTATCTTTCTCATCATCTTCTAGTAAACAAAATTCAATCATACTAATAATAACATTATTAAATGATGTATTATTAACTTTAGCAATTTCCTCAACTTTTTTTGCTAAATCTTCTTTCAAATATAATGATTTATAAACTGATGATTCTTTTTGTTTCGTATTTTTAGGTACAAATTTCATATATATCACCTATAAATATTCTAATATTTTTACTTAACAAAATATATATTAGAAAAATATGCTAGAAAAATCTAATATATTGTGATAAGATTATATTAGAAAGGAGTGTATAAAATGAAAACTAAGAAATGTAAACATTGCAAAGAAGAAATTGCTAAAGATGCAAAAAGATGCCCAAAGTGTGGAGGAAAGCAAGGAATACCAGGATGGACTAAAGCCATAATAATAATCATAATTATTATATTCTGCTTAGTAGGATGTGTTAATGGATGTACCAATGCAGTAGATGATGCAGTTAAGGAAACTAAAAACTCATATAATGATATCAATGGAAAAACCTCATTTAAAATAAATGAAACATTCCAAAATAAATATGAAAAAATAACTATGACAGAAGTAAACACTAATTTTACAGATTATAATGAATATGTAGGACCAAAAGAAGGCAATAAAGTTATTGCAGTAAAATTTGAGATTGAAAATATCAATGATGAAAACGATGAATTATATGTAAGTAGTTTAGAATTTAATGCATATGTTGATGGCGTAGCAGTAGATCACTTCTATGGAGCTGCAGATAGTTATAATGATATAACAGCAACTCTAGGAAAAGGTAAAAAAGCAATAGGCTATGTATTTTATGAAGTACCTTTAAATTCTAATGAAATTAAAGTAGAATATAATGCTAATTTTTGGGTAGATGGAACGGCAACAGAATTTGTAATTCAAGAATAATTTTTTAAATATCCACAACAATTGTGGATATTTTATTTTACACTTTAAACATGTCAAAAGAATTTGTAATTGTTGAAAGAAAAGAAATAAAAATATATAATAAAAAAAGGAGGATGAAAAATGATAAAAGTAGCAATTAATGGATTTGGAAGAATTGGAAGATTATGTTTCCGATTAATGGAAGAAAACCCAGAATTTGAGGTAGTAGCAGTAAATGATTTAACTGATGCTGAGCAACTAGCATATTTGCTAAAATATGATACTAATCATAGAAATTATCGTATCGATGAAATTCATGCAGAAGGAGATTACATAGTAGTAGGAAATCGCCGTGTAAAGGTATATGCAGAAAAAGATCCAGCATTATTACCTTGGAAAGATTTAGAAATTGATGTAGTATTTGAGTGTACAGGCTTATTCACCTCAGATGAAAAGGCAATGGCACATATAAATGCCGGGGCAAAACATGTAATTATTTCCGCTCCAGCAAAAGGAGACATAAAAACAATCGTATATAATGTTAATCACAATATATTAACAGGAGATGAAAAAATAATTTCAGCTGCAAGTTGTACAACTAACTGTTTAGCCCCAGTAGTAGATGTACTTGATAAAGAAATTGGAATAGTAAAAGGTTATATGACAACTGTTCATGCTTATACAAACGATCAAGCTTCATTAGATATAGCCCATAAAAAAGGACATTTAGCTAGACGCGGACGTGCATGCGCAGCAAATATTGTTCCAGCATCAACAGGAGCTGCATCTGCTATCGGACTTGTTTGTCCAAACCTTGCCGGAAAATTAGACGGAACAGCAATGCGTGTTCCAGTACCAACTGGTTCTGTTGTAGATTTAACTTTAGAATTAAAAAGAAATACAACAAAAGAAGAAATAAACGCTATATTAAAATCTAATACGAATGAAACACTAGAATATACTGAAGATCCTATAGTTTCAAGTGATGTTATAGGTAGACGTTGTGGCTCTCTAGTAGATGCCTTATCAACAAATGTACTAGAAGTAGATGGACGACAATTAGTAAAAGTTGTATCATGGTACGATAATGAAATGAGTTATACAGCACAGATGGTTAGAACAGCTAAATATTTAATGAGTATGTAAGGGGAAGAAACGATGTTTTATTTAATAATATTTGTAATTTTCATATTATTAATATCAATTAGACAAATTGATGAATATGAAAGGGGAATTTTATTTACGTTTGGAAAATTCTCTAAAGTTTTATCTCCAGGATGGAAAATTGTTTTACCAGTTATTCAATCTTATAGAAAAGTTGATATTAGAACAAAAGCAGTAGACGTTCCAGAACAAGAAACAATTACGAAAGATAACGTTTCTATTCGTATAAATGCTGTTATTTATTATAAGATTTTTGATGCAGGAAAAGCAATTTGCGAGGTACAAGATTACTATTATGCGGTTAGTCAATTAGCCCAAACTACAATGCGTAATGTAGTAGGATCTGTAACATTAGATGAATTATTAAGTGAAAGAGAAAAAATATCAAATGGTATCTGTGAAGTAATTGATAAAGCAACAGATCCATGGGGTGTAAAAGTTGAAAATGTAGAATTAAAAGATGTAAGCTTACCAGAAGAAATGAAAAGGGTTATTGCTAAAGCAGCAGAAGCAGAAAGAGAAAAACAAGCAATATTAACTAAAGCTGAAGGTGAAGTTGAAGCTGCAAACAGCTTAGCGACAGCAGCAAATGTTATGGGATCAACTCCAGGAGCCCTTCATTTAAGAACACTTTCTACATTAAATGACTTGAGTTCTGATCAGTCAAACACTATCATATTTGCTGTTCCAATTGAAGTTTTAAAGGCAGTTGAGGGAATTTCCAAAAAATATGAAAACATAAATAATCATAAAAATGAGGAAATAAAAGAGAATATTGCTAAACAGTTATAAGAGTATCACAATGATACTCTTTTATTTATAAAAATAAAATAATAAATAGCTGCTTTTCCTTTTTTTAATTTAAAAAAAATGTTATACTTTTGATAGATAGGAGAGATATCATGAAATTGATCAAAGAATTAAATATAGATAATAAAAAAGTAATAATAAGATGCGATTTTAACGTACCAATGAAAGATGGGAAGATAGTTGATGACACTAGAATAAAAGGAGCTTTAGAAACAATTAATTATTGTTTAGAAAAAAATTGTAAAATTATTTTACTATCTCACCTAGGAAGGGTTAAGGAAGAAAGTGATTTGGAGAAAAACAATCTTCTACCTGTTGCTAATAGACTATCAGAACTATTAAATAAACCAGTTCTTTTTTGCGAAAAAACAAGAGGCCAAGAATTAGATAGTTTGGTAAAGAACATGAAAGAAAAAGATATAGTATTGATTCAAAATACGAGATATGAAGATCTAGATGGCAAAAAAGAAAGCGGAAATGATAATGAGCTAGCAAAATATTGGGCTTCTTTAGGAGATGTATTTATAAATGATGCATTTGGAACCATTCATCGTGCCCACGCTTCAAATGTTGGTATTGCTAGATGTTTGCCTTCAGCTGCAGGATTTTTAGTTGAAAAGGAAATAAATGCCTTAAAAATATTAGATAATCCAGAAAGACCATACATAGTAATATTAGGAGGCGCAAAAGTTTCAGATAAGATAGGAGTAATAGAAAATTTAGTAAAAAAAGCCGACAAAATATTAATAGGTGGAGGAATGGCTTTTACTTTTTTAAAAGCCAGTGGAAAAGAAATAGGAAAATCAATTTTAGATGAAGAAAATATTGATTTTTGCAAATCCATTTTAGAAAACAACCAAGATAAAATTATATTGCCAATAGATTGTGCAGTTACAACAGAATACAGTGAAGAAGAACCATATAAATTAAAGGATATTAGTGATATTTCAAAAGATGAGATGGGATTAGATATTGGAGAAAAAACAACCCAATTATTTAAAGATATTTTAAAAAATGCAGGCATTGTGGTATGGAACGGACCATTAGGGGTATATGAATTTGAAAAATATATAAAAAATACAAATGAAATATTAAAGTTTCTAGTGGAGAATAATATAAAAACAATTTTAGGTGGCGGAGATATAGTTGCAGCATCTGAAAAATTAGGATATAAAGAAAAAATATTTCATGCATCAACGGGTGGCGGAGCAACCCTAGAGTACTTAGAAGGAAAAAAACTTCCAGGATTAGAAGCACTGGAAACAAGTAAATAGAATATGATGCTAAGAGGTGAATAAATTGGCAAAAAGCAAATATCCAACAATTCAATTATTTAACCCTTATTCGGAAGAACATTTAATGATGTTACAAATGTATGAAAACAAAAATGGAAAAAGTTCTAAAGCAAATGAATATATTGAAAAAATTAGAACAACATACAATGAATTAGATTATCACTCAAGAAAAAAGACAAGTAATGAAATAGAAGAGATTGTTTTTATAGAAGAACAATCAGAAATGATAGAAAATTGTTATATTCATGGATATAAGGATATTAAAACATGTAATATATTTCCTTCACCATCTATAAATAATAAACAAAGAAAGAAAATATTATCTATAATAAAATATATAAAACAACATTTACAAACATATAATATTTTTATAAGTGTAGATGATATAGATAAAATGTTAATTCGTGATTTACAAATACAAGGAATGGAAGATTTAGGAAAAACAGAGGATTTAAAAAAACATATATTTTTAATAGAAGAAAAGAATGAATTTATAAATAAGAGGATGATTGCATGAACATAATAAAAAATCTAAAGAAAAATACTTTTTTTCTTCTTTTTATAACATTAATTATACTCTATATTATTTTAAAAGATGACTTTTCCCATATAATTAATGCTTTTAAAAATATTAATATATTATATATTATAATAGCAATGTTAGTATTCTTTATACATATTTCCTTAAAAGGATATGCAAATTATTTAATAACAAATGAACCTAAAAAAGTTTCTATACAAGAAGCAATTAAACATAATTTAATAACACAATTTTTTAATGGTATAACCCCATTCTCTACAGGTGGACAGCCAATGGAAATATATATGCTAACAGAACATGGAATATCAATTCCTAAAGCAACCAATCAGACAATTCAAAGTTTTATTTTTTACCAAATTGCATTAGTAATATGTGGATTATTTGCAGTTATATATAATTTTATATTTTCTATTTTTCCAAAAATAAAGATTTTAAGTAATTTAGTAATATTAGGCTTTTCAATAAATATTTCAGTTGTGATTGTCCTTATATTGATTTCCCATTCTAAAACAATTATGGATAAAATTTGTAAAATAATTATTAGAATTAATAAAAAAATAAAGTTAAAATTATCCGAAGAAGAAATTAAAGGAAAATTTCTAGAGTATTATGAGGGAGTTAAAGAACTAAAAAAAAGAAGACTCTTATTTATAGCAGGAATAGTTTTAAATATAATTAGTTTATTATGTCTATATAGCATTCCACTATTTGTATTAAAAAGCATGAATCCTACTAATCATATGAGTATAATTGAGACTATCACCTCATCGGCATACGTATACGTTATAGGATCATTTGTCCCAATCCCCGGAGCAAGTGGTGGGATTGAATATGGATTTACTCAATTCTATGGAAACTTTATATCAAAAAAAGAATTATCAGCTGTACTATTAATTTGGAGATTTATAACATATTATTTTGGAATAATCATTGGAGCATTATTATTTAATTTTGACAAGAAGGTGAAAAATTGAGAATTGGTATATTTACAGAAACATATGAACCATATATTAGTGGTCTAGTAACAAGTGAAATTATGTTAAAAAACGCTTTAGAAAAACAAGGACACGAAGTATATGTTGTAACTGCCAACTTAGAAAGTTTTAAGTATGAGTATGATGAGAAAAAAAGAGTTTTAAAGATACCTGGTATTCCAACAGGAATCTATGATTCGAGGCTAAGTAGTATTTATCCAGTACGTGCAGTTAATAAGATAAAAAGCTGGAAATTGGATGTTATACACTCTCAAACAGAATTTGCAATAGGAACATTTGCTAGAATATTTGCAAAACAATACAACATACCATTAGTACATACATATCATACAATGTATGAGGATTATATATATTATATTACAAAAGGATATTTTGAAAAGTCTAGTAAAAAACTATTAGAATACTTCACAAGATTTTATTGTGAAACAACCGCAACTGAGTTAATTGTACCAACAAACAAGACTTATAGACTTTTTAAAGAAAAATATAAATTTGAAAAAAATATAAATATTATTCCAACAGGTATAGAAGTGGAAAGATTCTTTAAAGAAAACATAAAAAAAGATGACTGCATAGAATTAAAAAAAACATTAAAAATTGATAAGAAAGATTTTGTACTACTATTTGTAGGAAGACTTGCTGAGGAAAAAAATGTAGAATTTTTAATTAAATGCCAGCAAAAAATTAATCAGAAGCATAAAAATATAAAGTTATTGATAGTAGGAGATGGTCCAGGCAAAGAAGAGTATGAAGAATATACTAAAAAATTAGGACTAAATAAAAATATTATCTTTACAGGTAAAACAGCCTGGGGAGAAATACCATACTATTATCATATTGCTAATGCATTTGTAACGGCATCAAAAACAGAAACCCAAGGATTAACAATTATTGAAGCAATGGCATCTAATGTTGTGCCTGTTTGCATGAGAGATGAAGCCTTCCAAAGCATGGTTACAGAAGAACTTAATGGTTTATTTTTTGAAACAGAAGAGGAATATATTAATAGTATTTTAAAACTATTTAAAAATAGAGAAGAATTAGAAAAACTTTCAAAACAAGCAAGGATTCAAGCAGAAACATATAGCTCCAAATATTATGGAGAAAAAGTTCTAGAGGTATATAATCGAGCAATCAAAGAAAAACAAAAAGAAAATAAATATGGAATTATATCTAAAATAGTGAAAATAATAAAGGAGAAATTACAATGATAATAGCTCTTAATAATAAATCGAATCTTAATAAGGGTGAGTTTATAAACTATTTATCCCAATTAAATAAAATAGCTACAAAACATAAAATAATTTTATGTCCAACATTTTTAAATATACCAAGAGCTAACATAGAAAATAAAAACTATTTATTAGGAGCTCAAAATGTTAGCAGTAATTCATCTGGCGCCTTTACTGGAGAAATATCTGCCGAACAATTAAAAGAGGAAAATGTAAAATACTGTATTGTTGGTCATAGTGAAAGAAGACTATTTCAAAAAGAATCTCTAGAGGAAATTTCCTCTAAAATTAAAAAACTTCAAGAACAAAACATTATACCAATATTATGTATTGGAGAAACAAAAGAAGAAAAAGAAGCCAATAAAACTATTGATGTAATAAAAAGAGAAATACTATCTGCAATAGAGGATCAAAAAAATATTGAAGAAATCATACTTGCATATGAGCCAATTTGGGCTATAGGGACCGGAGTTATTCCTAAAAATGAAGAAATAAAAAAAGTAATTTCAGAAATAAAAAAAATATTACCTTCAAATAAAGTTTTATATGGAGGAAGCTGCAATGAAAATAATATTGAAGAATTAAATAAAGTTACAGAAATAGATGGTTATTTATTAGGTGGAATTAGTTTAAAAACAAATAGTTTACAAGAATTATTATTGAAATGTAACTAGACACATTAGACAAGTTCGACAAAACTTGTTCTTTTTTTTTCTTTCAATTTTTCTCGACATATTATATAATAAATTTGCGTGGTAAGATAAGAAAGGAGAAAAAATGGATAAAATAAAATTATTAGTTATTGATGATAACAAAGAATTAGTAGGAATGTTAAAGGACTATTTTAATGAGACAAAAGATATAGAAGTATCTTTATCTGCGGAGGATGGAGAAAAAGGGATAATTTTACTTAACCAAAAAAAAGATGAGTATGATATTATTATTTTAGATATAGTAATGCCTAACAAGGATGGGATTAGTGTTCTAGAACACATATATACTCAAAAAATAGGGAAAAAAGTTATTGTATTAACATCACTATGTACTCAAGAAACAATAAGAAAGGTAGCAACTTTAGGAGCAAGCTATTTCATGATGAAACCTTTTGAATTTTCAGATCTTGAGTCAAAAATAAGAGAACTCACATCAAAAAAAATACAAAAAGGACATTCTATAAACCTTTATAATAATAACTTACAAATATCTATTACAAATACTCTTCACGAGTTAGGAGTACCATCTCATATTAAAGGATATCAGTATATAAGAGAAGGAATAACAATTATATACAATAATCCAAGTATGATTGGTGGTATAACAAAAGAGCTATATCCAGAGATAGCAACAAGGTATAATTCAACAATTTCTAGAGTAGAAAGAGCGATTCGACATGCGATAGAAGTAAGTTGGAATAGAGGAAACTGGGATTTAATGGAAGAAATATTTGGACATAGTGTTGATATAGACAAAGCAAAACCTACAAATTCCGAATTCATCGTCACAATAGCTGATAAACTAAGATTAGAATATACAAAGCCTTTAATTACTAATTGAGCTGATTGAAAAATCGGCTCTTTTTAATTTTAATATTGAAATTAATAAAAAATAAATGTATACTTAATTTATAAAATTTGTGTGGAGGAAACATAAAATGGAACGAAAAATAGACAAATTTTTTTTAAAATGGAAGCAAGATATTATTAGAAAACCATTAATACTATATGGTGGAAGACAAATAGGAAAAACATTTTCAGCACTACAATTTGGAAAAAATGAGTATAAAAATTTAATCTATATTAATACTGAAAACAACAATGAAATAACAGAGTTATTTAATAAAGAAAAGGTAACGGAAAAAATAATACTTAAACTGTCACTAATTTCAGGTGAAACAATTTTTAAAGATGATACATTAATTATATTTGACAATGTTTTAGACAATAATATTGTTAAAGGACTTAAACTATTTGGGAGTGAACATAGTAAATACCATATAATTGCAATTACATCAAAACGGGAGAAATTACAAGAATTTAAAGGGGAAGAATTACAATTTAAAAGTATGACAGAGCTTGATTTTGAAGAATTTCTATGGGCAAAAGGAGAAAAGACATTAGCGGAGTTAATAAGAGAATCTTTCATTAAGAGAAAAACTTGTCCATTTCATAAAGTAGCCCTAGATCTATTTCAAGAATACTTATTTGTTGGAGGAATGCCAGAAACAGTAATTGCTAATGTGCAAGGAAAAAACACATATGAAATTGATGCAATCAAACAAAAAATAATAGACATTTATAAAAAAGAATTAATCTCTTCTAATAATCTTATTGACATTCAAAGAGGAATAGAAGTAATCAATTCAATTCCAGGTCAATTAATAAAAGAGAATAAAAAATTCCAATACGGATTAATTGGAACAGGAAGAAGAGCGAAAGAGTTTGAAAATAGCATAAATTTTTTAGTAAACAATTCAATTTTATATAGAAGCTTTAAAGTAAAAAATATAAAATCCCCATTAAGCACTTGTAAAGAAATAGATAGTTTCAAACTATATATGTGTGATGACGGATTATTATTTTCAATGTTCCATACAGGATATAAACAATTTTTAATAGATGAAAGACTAAAAGAAACAATCTATGAAAATCATATTGCTAAAACTTTAGTTGAAGGAGGACATTCCCTATATTATTATCAATCAGAAGGAAAAGCTGAAGTAAACGTTGTTATCCAAAATAGAATGGGACAAATAATTCCATTAGAGTTGACAACAAGAACTAATTCCAAAGCAAAGTCATTATCAGTTTTTATGAAAAAATATACAGTAAAAGAAGCATATAGAATAACTGAAAATAACTTTCAAATAAAGAAAGATATTAGATATATTCCAATTTATGCAATTTATTGTTTGTGTGACAACAAAATATAAAAAAACTACGCAAATATTTACGTGCGTAGTTTTTATAATGCTGACAAAAAAATTTGTTAATAGTTTTTTTACATTATTACTGATTAACTAATTGTTCCATATCTATTTCAAATAGTAAACCAGGAGCTATATCAAGAGCAACTGATATTTTCCAAACGGTATCAACGGAAAAAGATTTTTTCCCTTTTTTAGATTCATTTCTTCTAATAAATTCATGAGAAACGCCAATCTTTTCTGCAAGTTCTGCCTGAGTAATTCCAGCTTGCATCCTATATTTCTTTATATTTTTAGCAATCTGCTCATAGATATTAATTTCGTACTTATTCATAAAAATACCTCCATAAATATTACATCTAATATTATGAAAGAAAACAAGAAAATTTTATGTAAACAGATTGTTCACAAGATAAAAACAGATATAAATTAAGAAATATTAAAACTAAAAATAATCAAACTCAAAAGGGACTATAATTGACATTTTTAAAAAATAAAAATAAAAAAATAAAAAATAAAAAATAATGTTGATTTATTAAAAAACCTATGTTAAAATTAATTACGTGTGACTGCTTAGATGTGTAAGGTTGCTGATACGCCAGGCAGGGTTGATAGTTGGCTATTAGGTTATTTACACGGAGCAAGTCTATACTAGATATAGGCGAAGGGAGGATACAATATGTCTACAAAAAAAATCCGCATAAAGATGAAAGCATATGATCACAGAATTTTAGATAATGCAGTGAAAAAAATTGTAGAAACAATCAAAAGAACTGGTGGAGAAATATCTGGTCCAATACCACTTCCAACAGAAATTGAAAAATTTACAATTTTAAGAGCTGTACATAAAGATAAAGATTCACGTGAACAATTTGAAATGCGTACACACAAAAGACTTATTGATATCAAAAATCCAACAAAGGAAACAGTTGATGCTTTAGCACATCTAGATTTACCTAGTGGAGTAGATATCGAAATTAAAACTATATAATGGAGGAAAAACAAATGAAAGGAATCTTAGGTAAAAAAATTGGAATGACTCAAGTTTTTACAACAAAAGGAAAGTTAATTCCAGTTACTGTTATTGATGTTGAGCCAAATGTTGTTACTCAAATTAAAACAGTAGAAAAAGATGGGTATGATGCCATTCAGTTAGCAACTGATTCAATAAGAGAAAATCTTAGCAACAAGCCAAAAATTGGCCATACAAAAAAAGCAAACACAACACCTAAGCGCTTCTTAAGAGAACTTAGAGGAGTAAACGTTAATGACTACACATTAGGACAAACTATTGGGGTGGACATTTTCGAAGCAGGAGAAATTGTTGATGTTACAGGAACTTCTAAAGGAAAAGGGTTTCAAGGTGTTATAAAAAGACACAATCAGTCAACCGGTCCAATGGGACATGGTTCACAATATCATAGAGGAGTAGGTTCTCTAGGAACAATGCTTCCTATGCACGTTTTGAAAGGTAAAAAAATGCCTGGACAAATGGGAAATGTTCAAAGAACAGTTCAAAATTTAGAGATAATAGATGTTGATGTGGAAAATAGTGTAATTTTAGTTAAAGGAAATGTACCTGGACCAAAAAAATCATTAGTTATGATTCATACTGCAGTTAAAAAGCCAAATGAAAAGAATGAAAAAGCTGACTTAATTTCATATAAAGAAGAGCCAGCAGTAGAAGAAACTGTAGAAGAAACAACTACAGAGGAATAAAAAACATCACAATATATTAAAAAAAAATAAGATAATGTGATGAAAGGAGGAATCGCAGATGAAAAAAATAGAACTTTTCAATCTTAAAGGTGAAAAAGTAAATGACATTAAGTTAAACGAAGAAATTTTTGGAATTACACCAAACAAAGCTGTTTTAAATGATGCAGTTATATTAACGATGGCATCATTAAGACAAGGAACACATAAAACAAAAAATCGTTCTGAAGTATCTGGCGGTGGAAGAAAGCCATGGAGACAAAAAGGAACAGGACGTGCCCGTCAAGGATCTATTAGAGCTGTACAATGGGTTGGTGGAGGAAAATATGGAACTCCAGTACCTAGAGACTACAGCAAAAAACAAAATAGAAAAGAGAGACAATTAGCAATTAGATCAGCACTAAGTGAAAAAGTTGTTAATGATGAGCTAATAGTTTTAGATAATATGACTATTGGAACACCAAAAACAAAAGAGATGCTTCAATTATTAGAAACATTTAATATTAAAGACAAAAAAGTATTATTAGTAGTAAAAGAGTTTGATGACAATATAATATTATCTTCTAGAAACATTGGTAATTTAGTGTTAATACTTGCTGATGAAATAAATGTATTAGACATTGTTGGAACTGATGTTATGGTTGCAACAGAAGATGCAATAAAATATATTGAGGAGGTGCTTAAATAATGAAAGATACCAAATATTTAGAAATAATTAAAGCACCAGTTATTACAGAAAAATCTGAAAATGCAAAAAATCAAGGAAAATATACATTTAAAGTTGACCCTAAAGCAAATAAAATTGAAATAAAAGAAGCAATTGAAAAAATATTCAATGTTAAGGTAACATCTATTAGAACTATAAATGTTAAACCAAAGAAGAGAAGAGTAGGTCGTTATTCTGGATTTACAAATCGAGCAAAAAAAGCAATTGTTACTTTAGCTGAAGGACAAACAATTGATCTTGGTTAGAAGGAGGAAATAAGAAATGGCAATCAAAAATTATAAACCAACTACACCAGGACGTAGAAAAATGAGCACTCTAGTTAATGATGAAATAACTAAAAGTACTCCAGAAAAATCTCTTACGATAACAGTAAAAAAGAAATCAGGAAGAAATAATCAAGGGAAAATAACAGTTCGTCATCAAGGTGGAGGAGAAAAAAGGAAGTATCGTATCATTGATTTCAAAAGAAATAAGAAAAACGTACCTGGAAAGGTAGCAAGTATTGAATATGATCCAAATAGAACTGCAAATATAGCACTTATAAACTATGCAGATGGAGAAAAAAAATATATCATTGCCCCAAAAGGATTAGTCGTTGGAACAATGGTTGAATCCGGAGATAATGTAGATATCAAAGTTGGAAATGCACTACCAATTATTAATATACCTGTTGGTACAATGATTCATAACATAGAATTACGGCCTGGCAAAGGTGGAGAACTTGCAAGATCTGCTGGGGCATCTGCTCAAATATTAGGACGTGAAGATAATTACGTAATGATTCGTTTGTCAAGTGGAGAGCAAAGAAAAGTGCTTGGTAGCTGTATGGCTACAATAGGAGTTGTTGGAAATGAAGATAACTCACTAGTGAAAATTGGAAAAGCAGGACGCAAACGTCATATGGGAATAAGACCAACAGTACGTGGTTCTGTAATGAATCCAAATGACCATCCACATGGTGGTGGTGAAGGACGTGCACCAGTTGGACGTAAAGCACCAATGACACCTTGGGGTAAACCAGCACTTGGATTAAAGACACGTAAGAAAAAACAATCTGACAAGTTCATAGTACGTCGTCGTGGAAGTAAATAGGAAAGGATGATTAAGAAATGGCAAGAAGTTTAAAAAAAGGGCCTTATGTATTTAAAAAATTATTAAAAAAGGTTCAAGAATTGAATAAATCTGGAAAAAAAGAAGTCATTAAAACATGGTCACGCCGTTCCACTATATTCCCTGATTTTATTGGACATACATTTGCTGTACACAATGGAAAAGAATTTATTCCAATATATGTAACAGAAGATATGGTAGGACATAAATTAGGTGAATTTGCATTAACACGTAAATGTGGTGGACATGGTTCAGACAAAAAGAAATAAAAAATGACTAGGAGGATAATTATATGGAAGCAAAAGCAATTGCTAAAGGGCTAAGAATTTCACCTATTAGAGCACGTTTAGTAGCAGATATGATACGTGGAAAAAATGCAAGTGAAGCATTATCTATATTAGAAAATGTAAACAATAAAGCATCTAGATTAACAAAAAAAGTATTAAACTCTGCAATAGCAAATGCTGTAAATAATAACGGTGAAAATGCTTCAAACTTATACATAAAAGAAGCAAGAGTCGATGCCGGTCCTGTAATGAAACGTCACTTTTTTGATTCACGTTCACATATAGGACACAGAAATCATAGAACTAGTCACATTAATATAGTAGTGGCTACAAAAAACTAATAAGGAGGTTACAAAATGGGACAAAAGGTAAATCCTAATGGACTAAGACTTGGTATCAACAAGGACTGGGAAGCAAAGTGGTACAGCAATAGTAAAGATTTTGCTAAATATTTAGGCACTGATATTAAAATTAGAGAATATTTAGAAAAAAATTTAAAAAATGCTGGAATTGCAAAAGTTGAAATTGAGAGAACGGCTAAAAAAACTGAAGTTGTAATTCATACTTCAAAACCAGGTGTTATGATAGGACATGGTGGAGAAGAAATAGAAAAGCTAAAGAAACAACTTTCAAAAGTTTCAGGTGAAAACGTTCAAATTTCAATAGTTGACATCAAGAAAATTGATTTAAATGCGCAATTAGTGGCAGATTCTATTGCAAATCAAATAACAAATAGAGCATCATTCCGTATGGCTCAAAAGCGTGCTATAAGAAATGCAATGAAAGCAGGAGCTAAAGGAATCAAAACAAGTGTATCTGGAAGATTAGGTGGTGCTGATATGGCACGTAGTGAAGGATATACTGAAGGAACAATCCCTCTACATACACTTCGTGCAGATGTAGATTATGCAACAGCTGAAGCAGATACTACATTTGGAAAAATCGGTGTAAAAGTATGGATTTATAAAGGAGAAATCCTTAATAAAAAGAACAGTAAGGCTAAAGGAGGTAATTAATTATGTTAATACCGTCAAGAACAAAATATCGTCGTGTTCATAGATTACCTTACGAAGGAAGATCACGTGGTAATAGAGAATTAACTTTTGGTGAATATGGTCTTCAAGCTAAAGAAGGTGCTTGGATTACTGCAAACCAAATTGAAGCTGCTCGTGTTGCAATGACTCGTTACATGAAGCGTGGTGGAAAAGTTTGGATAAATATATTTCCACATATGCCTTTAACTAAAAAACCAATTGGTACTAGACAAGGTAAAGGTAAAGGAAATGTTGAAGGTTGGGTTGCAGTAGTAAAAGAAGGAAAAATTATGTTTGAAATTGCTGGCGTTGATGAAGCAACTGCAAGAGAAGCTTTACGTTTAGCATCACATAAACTTCCTATTGCAACAAAATTTGTAATGAAAGAAAATGGTGGTGAATCAAATGAAGGTTAGTGAAATAAGAGAATTATCAACAGAAGAAATCAAAACAAAAATTGTTGAATTTAAAGAAGAATTATTTAATTTAAGTTTTCAAAAAGCAACCGGAGTTATAGAAAAGCCTTCTAGAATCAGAGATTTAAGACATACCATTGCAAGAATGAAAACCGTTCTAAGAGAACGTGAGATAAACGAGTAGGAGGGAAAGTAAGTGGAAAAGAAAAATAAAAAAGAAGAAGTTGGAAAAGTAGTAAGCGCATCAAATGATAAAACAATCACTGTTTTAGTTGAAACTTATAAAAACCATCCGTTATATCACAAAAGAGTTAAAAGCTCAAAAAAATATTGTGTACATGATGAAAAAAATATAGCAAAAGTTGGAGATACTGTTCGCATAGTTGAAACTAGACCATTATCAAAGACTAAACATTTCTATTTAAAAGAAATAG
>CAMVAN010000008.1 GCA_947165475.1 uncultured Caryophanales bacterium
GATAATCCAAATAAAAACATACTATTAATATCCAATCACATAAATGCAGGAGGTGGAGAAGGCTCTTGTGGTAAATTAACTTTCTTCGAGAAATATGTATAATAAATAACCAAAATATGATATAATCTAAACTTAATGATATCAATAAATTTAAAGCTACTTTGAGGTGTAAAATTGACTAAATCCCTTTTTTATGTTATGATATACAACCAGATGAAGGGGAAGTAGTTTGATATTAGGAGGTAGTTATATGGACACACAAAAAACACAATTAGCTAGTATAGATAAACCTTGGATGCAACAATATGAACATTATGATGAAACAAGAAATAGTAACTATATAAATGATAAAACGGTTTGGGAAGTTGCTGAATCTCTTCTTGAAAAATATTCTAATATAAATTTTATTGAATATTTTGGGAGAAATATTTCAAGAGAAACGTTTGCAAGTTATGTAGAAATGTGGGCACGTGCTTTTAGAGGTGTTGGAATAGAAAAGGGAGATTTAATTCCTATATATACACCAGCAACTCCTGAAGCATTTGCAATGTTTTTTGCTGCCAATGCAATAGGTGCAATACCATATTATCAAAAAATTGCTATAACAAAAGAAGCATTAGAAGAAGAAACTAAGGGTGCTAAATTTGCAGTAGTATTTGATTCATTATGGAAAAATGTTAAGGACGTTTATGGACAAGGGAGATTTAAGAATGTATTTGTGATATCAGCAGCCGATAGTATGATGTTTCCATTGAAGCAAATGGCTAAATTTAAAAGTTTTATTGAAGATAGTAAAAATAAAAATGGTATTCCTAAAACTGACAAATTTATATCAACTGATAAAGCTAAAGCAATAGCTAAATATTATACTGGTGAATATAAAGTGCCTTTTGAGAAAAATAGAATAGCAGCAATAACTACATCAAGTGGAACTACAAGTAGTGTTGTTAAAGGTATAATGGATACTAATGAAGGAATCTTAGCATCGCTTGCATGTACAATAAATGCTGAAACAGGTTATACAGAAGGAAAGAGAACTCTAACTTGTTTTCCTCCTACTGCTTCAACGTCTATAAATTGTTTACAATTATTGCCAACATTCACAGGTGGAACAATAGTATTTGATCCACGAGTTGATATGTCTATATGGTATGATCAAGTTATGAAGTATAAACCAGATATAACTATTTCGACTGGACCATTATGGGAAAGATTTGTTCAAGATTTATTAAAAAAAGAAAAAGAAACTGGCAAAGTTCAAGATTTATCATGGCAAGATTATTTTATAATGGGAGGAGCAGGAACTACTCATGATATCTTAAATAATTTAAATTCCGTAGTACGTGAGCGTGGAGCACAACGAGATTTTATGGTTGGTTATGGTTTCTCTGAAGTATTTGGTGTATTATCAGTTGCTAAATATAATGGTAATTATAAGGAATCAGATAATACGAAACAGGTAATTAGTGTTGGTATTCCATTACCAGGATATACAGTTGGAATATTTGATGAAAATGGAAAAGAATTACCTTATGGTACTGGAGTTAGAGGAGAATTATGGATAAAGGCACCATCCAATATGGAAGGATATTTTAATAAACCAAATGAAACTGCTGCAACTATAATAGATGGTTGGATACATAGTGGTGATTTATGTGAGATAGATAATGAAGGTAATATTTATTGTTATGGAAGGTTAAAAAATAGTATGACAATAAATGATCAAAAAACATATTTATTTGATATTGCAAATGATTTAAGAGACCATTTTGGATTACATGATATAATAATTGAAAACAAAAAGTTACAAGATGGAAATTTATCATTAAATATGTATTTTGTACAAGCACCCGAAAAATCAATAGATAGTAAAGAATTAATACTTAGTATAGATGATTATTTAAGCAAAAAAAGTATTAATATTGATGGTTACAAAGAATTTGAAAATTCATTACCAATAGATCCAACAACGCTTAAACCCAAAAATAGAGATAAAGAAGGATTTATTAAATATATTAATGACAAAAAATATGATATTTCATATATAGAGGTATTAAATGATATTTATCAAAAAAACGAAAACTTACAAAAAGAAGTAGTTAAAGGATAAGCATAAAAAAAGTTTATCCTCTTTTTGTACAATTTTTACAAAAAAGGAAAATTAATGTTATAATTATAATGGTGATATAATATGTGGAATTATTTATACCTTGGTGTTTGTTTATTTTTTTCAATATTAATAATAGTTATATTTAATTCAAAACAAAGAATAGAATCAAAAGAAAATAATTATTTTAAATCATTAATGTATTCTACTGCATTAAGTATTTTATGTGAGTTATTATTACAAATATATACCTTAAATGCAGGTGTAGAAAATATAATGACAGTTATTCTTTCTAGGGTATATTTGGTTTCTATTTTACTATGGTTTACATATTTTTCAAAATATATATTCTATTTATTTAAACCTGAAAAAAATGAAGATAATTATGATAATAAAATAGAAAAATTTGAAAAGAGATTTAAAATATGCAATATAATTCATAATGTGTTTTTCATAATTTCATTTATATTATTTTTGGTATTAAAAATTGAATACTATATAAATGGAACTGAAATGTATTCGTTTGGGCAAGCCGTGTCATACTTAAGAGTATGCCTTGGTATATTTATGATTTCGTGGATTTTTGTTTCTGCATGTAATTATAGGAAAATATTTAAATTTAAGTATAGCCCTATATTTGTTATTGTATTTTTACTACTATTAAATATAATATTACAAAAAATTAATCCATCTTTATTGATTGTTTCCTTTACCTTAATTTTTCTTGATTATATATTGTTTTTTACAATTGAAAATCCGGATTTAAAAATGTTAAGACAAATGCAACTTGCTAAAGACCAAGCTGAAAGAGCAAATAGAGCTAAATCTGATTTTTTATCAAGCATGAGTCATGAAATTAGAACACCTTTAAATGCAATAGTAGGATTTTCAGAAGATATACAAAGTCGTAAAAATACTGCTGATCCTGAAATAGTTGAAGATGCTAATTACATATTAGAAGCATCTAAAACATTATTAGAAATAGTTGGTAATATACTTGATATTAATAAAATAGAAGCAAATAAAATGGAAATAACAGAAGTTAAATATAATTTTAGAGAAGAAATAGAATCACTAGCTAGAATAGACGCAACAAGAATTGGAGAAAAAAATATTAACTTTAAAATTAATCTAGCACCTGATATTCCTTATGAACTCATTGGTGATAAAACTCACATCAAAGAAATAGTTAATAATTTGCTTACTAACGCAATTAAATATACTGATCAAGGTGAAATAGAATTAAGTGTAAAGTGTATCAATAAGGATAATATAAGTAATTTGATAATTAGTGTAAGAGATACAGGTAGAGGTATTAAAGCAGAAAATATAAATAAACTATTTACTAAGTTTGAAAGATTAGATGTTGAAAGAAATACTACAACAGAAGGTACAGGATTAGGACTTGCAATAACAAAAGCATTAGTTGAAATGATGGGTGGTAAGATTAATGTTCAATCACAATTTGGACAAGGATCATTGTTTGTAGTTCAAATTCCACAAAAGATTAGTCAAATGGTAAATCCAGACCAAACAGTAAAAATAGATATTACACCAATTAGGCAAGCAATTCAACAACAAGTTGTAGAACAACCAAAACAAGAAGTTGTTATGACACAACCTAAACCTGTTGTAGAACAAACTGTTGTTGATAGTGTATCAAGTAATTTTGATAATAAGAAAATATTAATAGTTGATGATAATAAATTGAATATAAAAGTTGCTCGTAGGGCATTACAAGATTTCAATTTTGAAATAGAAGAATGTTATGATGGACAAGAATGTTTACAAAAGATAGTTAATGGTAATGAATATGATTTAATCTTAATGGATATCATGATGCCTAATATGAGTGGTGAAACAGCAATAGCCAAATTAAAAGAAAATCCAAACTTCAATATTCCAACAATAGCTTTAACAGCTGATGCAGTTGCAGGAGCTAAAGAAAAATATTTAAGCGAAGGATTTGTTGATTATATTGCTAAACCATTTAGTAAAAATCAAATAAAAGAAAAATTAGATATTATATTTTCTACTTCACATTTTTAGTGAAATGAATATGTTTTTAATAATAAATAAGTGGTATAACACCGCTTTTTTATATGCTCCCTAGCTCCCAAAAAACATCGATTTATATCGATATTTTTTTATCAGGATAAGATGAAGGTGTCATTACAGTCATTTTCTCTTGAAAATACTTGGTATTGGGTGACACCAAACTTATTTTGCACTTGCAAAATTGCTTCTAAATTTTGATTGAAATTTAATTTAAACCTTATACTATAAGACTTATACTTGCTCCTAAAATGAAAAATATTAAATACTTGTGGAAAATTAGTATTTTTTATAGTGGTGTCATTTTTTTACACTTAATTCACACAAAACTTCTACAAAATAAACCTTGTTATCCACACTTTTTGTGTTAAAATGTAGTAAAATACCAGAGGTTTAATATAAATCCAATTAATATTAGAGTTATTTGGATTTTTTTGTTGTGTAAATAAAAATAATGGGTGGTGATTAAAGCGCATAATAGTTTTATTGCAGACATAAATTTAAGTATGAATGAAGATAAGAAGGAGATTTTTAAAGAATTAATTATTAATTATTTATTAAAACAAATCAAAGAGGAAAAATAGTTTCAATGATTTGCTTATTTTTATTTATCATGGTAAGATGCACTTGTCTCGAAGAAAGTTAAGTGCTATAAAATGAGGAGGTAGAAGATGAATTATAGTTACTTAACAAATGTGAATTATAATGCAGGCATTTATATTAGACTTTCTCAAGAAGATAAAGATAAAAAATATGAGTCAGATAGTGAAAGTGTTATTAATCAAAAAGAAATATTAAGAGACTATTGTTTAAAAAATGGATTTAATTTAATAGATGAGTATGTAGATGATGGTTATTCAGGAACTAACTTTGATAGACCAGGATTTATTAGAATGATTGAAGATATAAAAAATAAAAAGATTAATCTTGTAGTAGTAAAAGATTTATCTAGATTAGGTCGAGATCATGTAATGACTGGATATTATATTGAAACTTATTTTCCTGAAAATAAAGTAAGATTTATATCAATTGTTGAAAACTACGATAGTATAAAAAATCAAGCAAGTAATGATTCATCAACATTTATTATTGCTTGTAATGATTATTATAGTAAACAAAATTCATTAAAAATAAGAAATGTATTAGATGCAAAAAGAAAAGATGGTAAATTTATAGGTAGTAAACCGTGTTATGGTTATATGAGAGAACCAGAAGATAAAGGACATCTAATTATAGACCCTAATACAGCACCTTATGTTAAGCAAATGTTTGAATGGAGAGCAAATGATATAGGTATATCTGAAATAGCAACTCGCCTTACTAAATTAGGAGCACCAACACCAAGTGCTTATAAGAACTTACCAATATCTTCAAGGGTAAAAGAAAAAGATATATGGACAATACATTCAGTTAAAAAGATATTACAAAATAGAATGTATACTGGTGATATGGTACAACATACTCAAACTAATATTAGTTATAAGTCTAAAAAGAAAATAACACTTGATCAAAGTTTATGGGTAATAGTAGAGAATACTCATGAAGCATTAGTAGATAAAGAAACATTTAGAATAATTAATAAAAAAAGAGATAATAATAACCGAAAGGTAGATGTAAGAACAAAAAGACCTACTAGATTATTAGAAGGATTAATCTATTGCAAAGAGTGTGGTAATAGATTAGGTGTAATATATAGAAAGAATCATGACTATTGGACTATTAATTGTAATAGATATGCCAGAGACCCAATTAGAGGTAGATGCAAGGCTCATTTCTTTCCATATGATTATTTCGAAGAAGAAGTATTGGAAGAATTAAATAAACTATTATCTGAGTTATTTAAAGGATTAAGTATTAAAGAATTAAATGAAGAAATAGTTAATAGAACTAATTCAGGTACTAAATCACTTGATGACATAAAGAAAGATATAGAAAAGGATATTTTAAAATTATCATCTAATATTCAAACTGTTTATCAAGATAGAATTGATGGTAATATTTCTTTAGAGTCATATAAAATGATTGTATCTCCTTATGAACAAAAAATGAGAACATTAAAAGATAAATTAGAAGAAATAGAACTTGAAATTTTAAAAAGAAAAAATAATGCTAATAAAATACCAAATTATACAAAAAAGATAAAAGAATTATTAAATATAGAAAAACCAAATAGAGACTTGTTATTTACCATAATAGATAGAATAGAAGCAGATGAAGATAGAAATATAACAATTAAATTTAAATATAAAATACTAGAAGATTATACTTTTAAATATGCTGATAAAAATCCAATTAGAAATCCATATGGAAGATATGGCAAATTAAATAACCACTAGAGTCGTCACGAGGTGCAGAGGGTGCTGAAGTAGTTTATTCTTTAAAAAATAATTCAACATTAGCAGATTTGATATTAGATAATATAGGTAATTCAGGACAAATAAAAAGAAAGACATATCAAAGAAGATTGCCAGAAAACCCAAATAAAGACTATTATTATATTTTAAGAGAATCTGGAAATGTTGAACCAGTTCTAATAGAATATGGTTTTATAGATAATAGCCAAGATGCCAATAAACTAAATAATTATTTAGATAACTATGCAGAAGGAGTAGTAAAAGCAATTACAGAATATTTAGGATATAACTATTTCTTACCAGATCAAAATAATGAAAGTGAAGCCCAAGATTATTATATTGTAAAAAAAGGAGATACCCTATATTCTATATCTAAAAAGTTTAATATTAGTATTGATAATTTAAAACAAATTAATAATATAATAGGTAATAATATATCAGAAGGACAAAAATTATATCTTACAAATATAGAACAAAATAATGATAATAATACATATATTGTAAAAAAAGGTGACACTCTATATTCAATAGCAAAACAATTCAATTTAAATATAGAAGACATAATAAAAGAAAACAAATTAAATGGAAATATATTAGATATTGGACAATTGCTTTTAATACCAAATAAAAATAATAGTGAAAATGAAGAACTAATTGTAGAAGAATATGATATATACATTGTTAAAAAAGGAGACAGCTTGTGGAAAATAGCAAGAGAAAATAATATTCCTGTACCAGAATTAATTGACCTTAACAATTTAAATGATTTAACTTTACAGATTAATCAAAAATTACTGATACCCAAAAAAAATAAAGATAATGATACATATATTGTAAAAAAAGGAGATACCTTATGGTCAATAGCAAAAAAACTAAATGTTGAAGTTAATGAATTAAAAAAGTTAAATAATTTAGAGAGTAATCTACTATCTATAGGACAAGAATTAATTATAAGTTAAAGAAATAGTTCTTAAATCAATAGTTTAGATGTTTATTAACATCTTTTTATTTATTATTCATTTCTATGTATTATAATATAATTATGGGTAGGTGTTTAAATTAAATGAACAAAGACTCTTTTACAGTAGTTTCTCTGAGGTGATAATATGCGTATATATTTATGTGGGGGAGGTTCTGGAAATCAAATATCTCCGGCATTTCAAGACTTTGCTAATAGTATTGATCAAGAAAAGCCAATTTTATACATTCCTCTTGCAATGGATAAGTCTAAATATAATGATTGCTATAAATGGTTTAAAGCTGAATTAAAAACAGTAAATTTAACCTATTTTGAAATGGTTCAGTCTTCTGAAGAATTATCAAATAAAAATTTATCAAAATATAGTGCTATCTATATAGGAGGAGGTAATACATTTCGGTTATTAAGCGAATTAAAAAAGTATAATATTCTTAATAATCTAAGAAATTATGATGGAATAATATTTGGTGGAAGTGCTGGTGCAATTATCTTTGGAAAAGATATCAAACATTGTGAATTAGAAGAATACAATAGCATAAGATTAAAAGATACAACAGGATTGAATTATTTACAAGATTATGCAATACTATGTCATTTAAATAATAAAAATTTAGAAAAAAACAAAGACTATTTAGAAAAATATTCAAGAAAAAATAAGTTAATTTATTTGCCTGAAGAAGATGTTATACTATTAACAGAAAATGAAATTATAATGTTTGGAGAAAAAGACTATATAATATGTAAAGAAGGAAAAATTGAATGTCATAAGCCAAAAGATTTTAAAGAAAAAATAGTAAAATAAGGGAAATGATTATTCACAATTTCTGTGGATAAATATGATTTGAGGTATAATATGTTGAATTTATTTAAGAAAAAAAATATAGAAAATAATTCTAAATTACTAGAAATAAAATATAGCCTATCATCAGGCATACCTTTTAAATGGGAATATGAAATTAAAAATAATAAAATTTGTGAATTAATAAAAAGTGAATCAAAAGGAGAAAAAACAAAAGAGCCAATATGTGGAGGAAATGTAGAAACAAGCTACTATTTTAAAGGAATTAAAAAAGGAAAAACTAGTATTTTGTTTAAATGCATTAACTATGCAGATAATTATCAAATAAAAACTGATGAATATAAAATATTAGTGGATGATAGCCTAAATATTACTATAAGTTCAAAGAAAAGTGATACAAGTTAATTAAAATAAGAAGATTTTATAACAAAAAGAGTAGAAAAAAAATTAAATGCACATAATGAAACTGATGATTATAAAAAATTGGATGGGCTGTTCCAAATGAAAATCATGAAATAAAAAAAGATAACAACAAAAATATTGAAAAGCATCTAGATAAATCTTATTTTTCTATATAATTATACAAAGAATTCAGATTATATTGTCTGAATTCTTTTATTGTACAGATAATAACAAAATATATCATATAATATAATTCAATAATGTATAAAAATAATTAAATTAGGTAATAATATAAATAATTAATCCTTCGACAATTTTCATCAAATAAATTGACTTTTAACATGATTTGCGATAAGCTAAAGTAGTAAAGTAGGAAAATATGAAGATGTCTTTACAATATAGAATAAAGGAGGTGTGAAAATGAAAGGAAATAAGAAAATTCTTGTTCTAGCAATTTTAGTATTGTTGCTAACAGTATGCTTTGGAACATATGCAATCTATAGAGAATCTACTAATGCAACAGGTAGTATTAGAGCTGCAAAGTGGTCTGTTAAGGTAGATGGAACTGATATAGCAACAGCAAACTATACTTTTACTGCTGCTGATATTACCTGGGAAACTAAAACAGGATACAATGATACGATTGCTCCTGGATCTACAGGATACATTGAAATACCAGTTGATGCTGATGGATCAGAAGTTGATGTACTTCTTTCAGCAACACTAGGAACTACAACATTACCAAATGGAATGACTGCTTCAGTAGATGTTGGAAGTGAATCACAAACAATTAAATATTCTGCAACTGAAGGAGAAATGGAAGCAAAAGTAAAAATTAATATTGCTTGGGCTGGTGCTGACTCAGATACAACTGCAAAAGATACTACTGACTTAGCTGCTCAAAATACAACATTAAGTATTCCAGTTACATTAACTGCTAAACAATCACTTCAAGGACATTAGAAGTGATTAATAAAAAAACAAAAGAATAATCTTCAGTTATTCTTTCGTTTAAAGTTTATAATAATTTGTAGATTTTAAACGAAAGAATAGTATTAAGGAAGTGAAAAAATGAATAAGCAAGAAAAAAAAGATAAAAAAGATGAAAACAATACAAAAGATAAAATAATTAAAATAATATTAATAATCATCATAATTTTGTTACTATTACGCAATTGTTCATTAGTGAAGAAAAAAGAAATGGGAGATAGTAATAAAGTTAACATTATTGACATCACTTCTAATGATAAGTGTAAACCAGACAGTAAAATGATTAATTGTATACAGGACGAAGATAATAGTAAATGCTTAGTTCCTAATTTTATAGGAAAAAATAAAAGAGATGTTTTAAATTGGCTAAATATTATATCTAATACGATTGAAATAGAAATTAATACCATAGAAGATGAAAACTATAAGGATGGAACAGTTCTAGAACAATCAATTATAGGTACAAGAGTAAAAGATTTATTATCCGGAAAGACAAAACTAATAGTCACAATTGTGAATAATGGGTCCTTAGTAGATTGCAAGAAGAATAGTAAAAATAGCAAATGCATCTTACCAGATTTCTCTAGCAAGAAAAGAGAAGATGTAGAGAAATGGTTAGATAGTATTGTTAATAATGTAAAGGTAAAATATGTATATGTAAATTCCAGCAAAAAAGAAGGAACAATATTAAGACAATCTATAAAAAGTGGAACTGCAATTAAAAGTATATTAGATAATGATGAAACAGTTATTGTATATATTTCAAATGGTGGTAAAAACAATTTTGCTCCAAACCCATATACTAATGGTAGTAATTCAGAAGATAGTAATCCTAAAGAAAGTAATACTACACCAGAGCCATCAGAGGAACCAACAGAAGAACCTGAACAGGAATTGGATGATGAATTCTACGTTAGTGATAATGAGATTGAAAAATGGAATGATGAAACAGATATAAAAATATTTGAGGACTCAGAAAAAATATCAAAAGTAAATGGAAAAATAGCCCCTGAAAGTAAAGGTACATATAAATTTGTTATAAATAACGGAACACAATATAACTTAAAATATAAGATTTCTTTTACTGAAAACAATCTATATAATATGAACATGAAATTTAAATTAAAAAAAGGAAATACATATTTAATTGATCACTATGTATCATATGAAGAATTAAATATAGACAATATGACTATAAATAGCCATAATTCAGAAACCTATTATTTAGAATGGAAATGGGTAGGAGACAATGATACCAATGATACTTCTATCGGAAAAAATGCTAACAACGAAGATATATATAGTTTAAAAATAAATGTTGAGGCCGAGAGTATATAATGAATAAAATAACTAAAATTGTATTTGATATTATATTTATTATTTTAATAGTTTTATTAAGTGTTTATTTTCTTTTAAGATTGTTGGACATAGCAGAAATATACGAAGTAAAAACTGGTTCAATGGAAGATGGAATTCATGCAGGAGATTATATATTAATTATTAAAAAAAATACTTATCACATAGGAGACATAGTAACCTTTAAAAAAGAAGATTATTATGTTACTCATAGAATAATTAAAAAAGATGGAAAAAAAATAATTACAAAAGGCGATGCAAATAATACTCCAGATGAAGAAATCAAAGCATCTAGTATAGTCGGAAAAGTGATATATCATGGTGGGCTATTAAATTTCATAATAGATTATAAATATATTTTAGCTTCTGGACTATTGGGATTATATTTATTAAGTCTATTTTTTAACACAGAAAAACAAAAAAAAGAATAAAAAATGTGAAAGGAGTAGTGTTATGAAAAATAAGATAGTAAAGACCATAACATTAGTAATAGGCTTAACACTTATTTTCTATGCAGTACATACTTATGCATTATTAAGATCTAACTCAAATAGTAATGGTTCGATTAAAACTGCCAGATGGAGTGTTACGAGAAATCAAAGCCAAAGCGGAGATTCAATTGAGATAATGCCAGGAGGAGCTACAGATAGTTATACGTTAACAGTACAAAGTGATTCAGAAGTTGATGTTATTTATAGTATTATAATTAGCAACTTGCCAGCTGGAGTTGAAGTTGACTTAGATAATAGTGGTAACTATAGAACTCAATCTACTGGAACAATCAGAATTAGTCCTGCCGGGACAATTAACTATAATGATTCAGTTAAAACAAAGACCCACACATTAACATTTAGAGCAACTAATGCTGCAAACCCAATAACAAATCAAGAAATAGATATTGATGTGGAGTTTAAACAAGGATTATAAAAAGTTGAAAAAGAAAGTGAGGTATAGATATGAAGATAAAAAAATATAAGAAAATTATATTTCTTTTTTCAGCATTATTCATATTTTATACCATTATCAATGGTGCTTTTTCAATTTATAGAGAAACGAAAGGGGATTCAGTATACTTAAGTATTTTAAATCCAAGTGGAACTGTTGTTGTAACATTTGATCCAAATGGTGGAACTATACCTTCACAAGATGCAACAAGAAGTGTGCAAAATGGTACAGCTGTTGGAGCACTGCCTACAACTATGACAAGAACAGATTACAATTTTGATGGATGGTATACCGCTCAATCAGGCGGAACAAAAATTACTTCTCAAACAATAGTAAATGGAACTACTACCTATTATGCTCACTGGATTAAAATAGTTTGTAAAAAAGCTGTAACTGGTACACTTCATACAGAAACATGTACTACTAGTGGAAGTTGTACGAATAGTATGATGGGATATCATAGTGGGGATACTATAACTTATGGTACGATACCAGGAGCATATAGTCCTTTAGCAGGAGATGCCTATGACTGTGATGTAAATGATGATGGAATATGGGATCCACTAACAGAAAGATTTTATTATATTAGAAGTTTTGGTGGAACATCTCAAGTTGAAAATTCAGTATTAATACATTTTACTAGCTTTGATAGCAAAGGGCAAATGGACTCCAATCCAGAAAGAGATAGTAAAAATTATGCTACGGCAAGTACATATTTACCAACATCATCTACATGGGACAACCCAGCACTAATTGAAAATAACGGGAAAGTTACAAGATTTATTCGTCGTGAAGATATATTAACAGCTTGTGGAGGATTAACAGACTCAAACTTAGCAAATTGTCAATTCATCTTAGAAAATTCAAGATTTCAGTCAGAAACCTTGGGAAGAGCAGGAATTTGGATAGAAGAAGAAGATTCAAGCTATCACAGAATTCATACTCATAGCCTTTATATTTATCATTCAGTTCAATCATCAAGTGAAAATACAGCAAGACCAGTTATTGAAATCCCTTCTAACACAATTGAAGATTATCAAACAGCCCAATCATACACAATAACATTTAATCCTGGACAAGGAACATTAGATAATCAATCAGATGCATCAAGGACAGTCCAAGGTGGAACTGCCATTGGAATACTGCCAACTGCAACAAGGGAACATTACACATTACTTGGATGGTTTACAGATCCAACAAATGGAACACAAATTACGGAAAACACCTTAGTGTCAGGAGATGATACATATTATGCTCATTGGGTTGAAAATATCACAATTACATTTAATGCAAATGGAGGAACAGTTACTCCTGCATCAAAGGAAATAGCCCCAGGAGGTGCGATTGGACAATTACCTGTTCCAGAATATATTGGACATGAGTTTATAGGTTGGTACACAGATCCTGACAATGGAACTATAGTAAACTCAACTACAACTTTTAATACAACTACTCAAATTTATGCTCATTGGGAAAAATTACCATTGGAATATGTATTCTATATTCCAGGAGAATGTACATTTACAAGTACAGGAATAATGAATGGGCCTAATGGAAACTGTATAAGTACAATTAATCCAACTGGATCAAATATTGACTATACACAATCTTCATTATCTACTAAAAAATATATTGATTCAGGAATAGCTTTATATGATACGACAAATCATGATAAAGACTATGAAATTCATTTTGAAATAGTGAGTTATGTCTCTGGTGATAATGAGAGCCAAGCAACATTCTTTAATACAAAAAGAGAAGGAACTGGCTTTCCTGGATTAGTAGTTAGAAAAACCACAGATAATACAGGAAACATAGAATTTGCTTCTAGAAGAACTTCAAGTGATAATACAAGTATATTTATTCCTTCAAGTTCTATTACTAAAATGTCAGTCTACAGAATAGGTGAAGAAATATATTACAGCATAAATGATGGTGAAAAAATATTAGCCAATAATTTAACGGAGTATAATCCAGAATTTGATTTAACAACATGGTTTGGTGGAGCACCAACGAATGCAAATGCAACAGCAGCTAGAAGATTCTTAACTGGAACGTTAAAGAATATATATATCAAATTAACCCCAGATGCACCAAACAAAGCAACAATAACATTTGATCCAAATTATCAAGGTGCTCAAACATTTGATGAAGAATATACTTTAGGTCTAGAAATTGGAGAATTACCAACAACTACTAGAACTGGTTATACATTCCTTGGATGGTTTACAGAACCAACAAATGGAACACAAATAACTTCAAGTACAATAGTTAATGATGATGATACTTTCTATGCTCATTGGCATGAAAACGTAACCGTAACATTACATGCCAACGGAGGACAAGTAAGTCCAAATACTATAACTGTTGGACAAGGACAAGCTGTAGGAACACTTCCAACACCAACTAAAGCAAATAATACATTTGCAGGATGGTATCAAAATCAAGAACTTACAGTACCAGCAAACTCAGACACAATAGTTAATCAAAATACAGATTTTTATGCAAAATGGATAGAAGATATTACAATAACATATAATGCTAAAGGCGGAATAGTAAGTCCAAATAGCAAAACCTTCCCTTCAGGTAATGCTATTGGAACATTACCAACCCCAGAAAGAAGTGGTTATACATTTGATGGTTGGTATATAGACGATGAAACATATCAAAATGAAGTAACGCCATCTACAACTTTTAATACAACATCGGAAATATATGCAAAATGGATAGAAGATATTACAATAACATATAATGCTAAAGGCGGAACAGTTACACCATCAAGTAAAACATTCCCACCAGGAACAGCAATCGGTGAATTACCAACCCCAGAAAAAGTAGGTTACGATTTTGATGGTTGGTATACTGATGATGGAACATATCAAAATGAGGTAACATCATCAACAGTATTTAATACAACAACAGAAATATTTGCTAAGTGGGTAGAGTCAGGTGATATAACAATAACATTTGATGCTGATGGTGGAACAGTAACACCATCAAGTAAAACAATTGCTCCAGGAACAGCAATCGGAGAATTACCAACTCCAGAAAAAACAGATTACCTATTTGTTGGCTGGTATACTGATAATACTTGGGCAACTGAAGTTACAGAAGAATCAACATTTGATTCATCAACTAGTATTCTAGCAAAATGGGTAGATGAAACCTATGTTGCTTGTATCGGAAGTACATGTTATACAACTCTACAAAGCGCGGTTGATGCTGTACCAACAACAGGTGTAAAAACAACAATTAAAATAATTCAAGATATAACAGCTACAGCAACTACTACAATTCCAAAAACTAAATGGGTTGAATTAAATATAGGAACTCATACTATTAGTAGTAGTACTAGTGGAGTAGACATGTTTACAAATAACGGAAAACTAGATATTATAAATGGTACTATAATTCATACCGGAACTATGGCAAGTAAAAAAGGATATATTTTTAAGAATAATACAGGAGCAATTTTAAATATCTCTGGAGGTTCAATAACCTATAATAGATCAAGCGAAACAGAAGCTAAGCCAATTGAAAGTACTGGAACAGTCAATATAACTGGTGGAGAACTTTCATGTAACTCTCGGGCTGCTGTAATAAATGCCAATAGTGGAACATTAAATGTATCAGGTGGAAGAATTATAGGAAGCAACACGACTAAAGGACAAGCTATATATAATAATGGTGCAACCACAACAATTAGTGGTACAGCTTATCTCGAAAATAATTCCCAAAGCGGAACACAAAACGGTAGGGCAGCTCTTACGAATAATGCTGGAACGGTTAATATACTTGGCGGAACAATTATCAGTCATAATAATGCAGCAGTTTCAAATAAAGGAACAATGGTTATTGGTACGGATGATGAAACAATCAATATAACATCTCCTGTTATGCAAGGAAGTACGTATGGATTAGAAAATACAAGTGGAACAGTAACAGTATATGATGGTATCTTTAAAGGAAAAGTTAGTACAAATAATAAAGCTATAAGTAACGAGACAACTGTTAGCCATGGAACTCATGAAACTTATGAATTTGTTCATGATACTGAAACAATTGAAAACGTTCAATATGCTATAGCATACCTAGAAAATACAGCTATAAGCATTACTATAAACTTTAATAAAAATGGTGGAGATACAGTTGAGTACAACTCAAAAACATTTGATTCAGAAGGACCAATTAATGCACTACCTTCTGCATCAAAAACCAATTCAGAGTTCTTAGGATGGTTTACTTCAGCCACCGGTGGAGAAAGAGTTCTACCATCAAGAACGATTTCTGAAAGTGATGATGGAACTACATATTATGCTCATTATACCAACGCAACTACAGTATGTAGGCCAGCAACGACTCTACATACAGATGGCAATATCAATTTTGGGCAAATCCATACAGGATTAACATTAAGTGCTGGAGACGCTTATGATTGTGATGTAAATGGAGATGGGACATTTGATGCAACAAATGAAAGATTCTATTATCTAACAGACACAAATAATGATAAAGCAGTATTTATTTACTCAAATAATATACATCAAGGACAAAGTAATATATCACCAATGTGTAAACCAGATGCTGTTGCATATGGACCAAACTTCACAGATGGACCTGATACTGCAATAGAAGAACTACCTACTACTGATCAATGGTCAAATGTTAATATCTACACAGAACCAAGAACAATTACAAATCAAGCAGGAACTACAGTAACAAGTGATTATATTTATACTGGTAAAGCTGCAAGATTAGCTACTCTAGATGAAATTAAAGCCGCAACAAATGCAAATCTTAATGAAACCGCAAATGAATTGGCAAGCTATACATATTTACTAGAAAATACAGCATCATATGGTGATTGTAGATCAAATTATTGGTTAGAAACAACGAATTCAAATGGTGGAGCCGTAAGAATTGATGGAGCTACTGATGCAAAGAGACTAGGACATGCTACTGGGTCTTCAGCAATAAGACCAGTAATTGAAGTTCCATATACATCAATAGAGGGAGCCGCAACGATAGTAGAATTTGATACAATTCCTGAAGCTATGAGAACTTACTTTACGAATGTAAACTCATGGAATGCCGGACAAGATGATTCAAACTACAGTAGTTTCAATTCGGCAATGATTGCAAACTTAAATAATTATAATTGTGCATACTATCAAAATGATAATGTAGGTACACAATATGGAAGTGTCTTCTGTGATCAACCTAATCAATATGATACAGGTGTTACCGGAGGAATTAGCGTATATGAATTTAACGAGACAACAGGTGTAAGATCAAATACTCAAGCCACTTATGTATCAAATAATGATGGTAAGTTATATAACTTTATTCCAGGAAAAACATATTATTGGGAATCAACCAGTGACAGTTCCAAAAATGGCTATGTAAGACCTATTGGTGAAAGACGTCTTATCACAATTCCGGGAACAACAAGACAAACTCGTAACGTACGTGATCTTGGAGGACTTCCAGTTGATACAGATGGTGATGGTACAATTGATGGTAAAACTAAATTTGCTAAAATCTATCGTGGTGAAAAAATCTGGGGAACAAATCGTAATGGTGTAACAAAAGCTCAATTTGAAAAACTTGGAATATATAACGAATTAGACTTACGTACTCAGGGTTCAGAAATAGTTGCTTCAGAAGAAGACCAGTTGACAAACTATATTCCAAACGAAATTGTACATTATAAAATTGATCATGATGAATTTGGCCCTAATTCAACAGAACGCGTAAATGGAAAAAATTATTATCAAGCAGCCCGTGATGCAGCAATTGATGTAATGCAAAGAATTGTTGCTGGAAACGATGACTATGCTATCTATTTCCACTGTCGTATTGGAGCTGATAGAACTGGTACCTTAGCTTACTTACTAGAAGGAGTATTAGGAGTACCAACTGAATATAGACATCAAGATTACGAATTAACCACCTTCTTTGGTCTAAGAGAGAGAACAAGATATTATTCCAATAAGAGTGATAATTATTATAAATTCCTATATCTAAAGAAAGCAATAAGACATGCAACTCCAGGAAATAATGAAATCACAGGAGAAGAAAATGTATTGGATTGGTTCTTATTAGAAGGAAACACAACCAATGAGTGTAATGACATCAGTGCATTAATAACTCAATTTAGAGCAAAAATGATTGATTATAACTAAGAAGAAGTACAATAGTACTTCTTTTATAATATATTTAATCAATTGATATGTTTATAAAAATATGATAGTATAATAAGAGGTGAAGAAAATGAAAAATAGACGTAAAAAGAATGTAATAAATAAAAAGTATATAATAGTACCAGTAGTAATCATTATCATAATTATAGCCTTTATATCAACAAAAAGAAACACTCCTAACGATGGACTAAAATATAACAATAATAAAAGTTTTGTCAAAAAACAAGAAGTAAAAGGAATAATCTTTAAAAATATAAAATGTACTTATGATGGAAAAGATTCACTAATTAGCTATACCATGGTAAATGAAACAAAAAAGAAAATTTACTTAAATAATTACGATGTTATAGTAAAAGATAAAAATAATGTTAGACTTACAAAAATAGCTGCTCATATTACCCAAACTCTTGCACCAAAAGAATCACTAGATATGGCCAATCAAGTAGTAGGAATTGATTTGACAAATGCTTATTATATGGAATTAAAATTAAATACAAATAAGAAAGATAAATAGGTATAAAGTTTATTTTTCTATGGACTTTAAAAAATTCAGCGTTACTATTAAAGCATTGAAAAACTAACAAGAATAAAAAAAGAAGCAAGAGCTATTTGTATACTTAATAGGAATATAGATACAAGAATTAATAATTAGATTTTTTTATATCCACAAAATAACAAAAATCCACAGATATTGTGGATTTTTTATAAATACAAAAACAAGGAAACCCTTGCTTTAATTAATTAGTTTTTTTTCTAGCAGAAGAAATACCATAACCAATTCCTAATGCAGCAGCAAGTATTAATAGAAGAGCAATGGCATCATTACCGGAATTATCTTCTTTCTTTTCACTTGTAGTCCCAAGATATTTCATAATATCATAACGGTCTTTATCTGCTTTAGCATATTCAGAATTTATAGCATCAAGAATTTCTGAAATATAGTTTTCTGCGAATCCATTCCAAGATTTATTTCCTATAACGATATAAGGAACTCCAAGAGATTCGTCATCACTAACATATTCATTTCTAGCTTTTAAGACCTTACGAAATACTTCTTTATTATCTTCATTATACCAAGTTTCATAATCAACTATTTTAAATTTAGAACCATATTCGTCTTCGATACTTTTAAACCATTCTTCTGCTTCTTCACAATGAGGACATCCTTGCCCTCTAAAAAAATATACGTTAACTTCATTTGTATTATTTTCTCCAGCCTCTTCAGTAGTCTCAACCTCTTCAGTAGTAGTTTCTTCAACCTCATCTTCTGCAAAAGCAACAAATGGAACAAAAACAAAAAAAGCTAATGCAAGAACTAAATATTTAATTTTATTCATTTTCTAACCTCCTAAAACAAATATAACACAATTTTTTAAAATAAAGAATAGAAAATATATTATTTCATAAAAATTTCACAAGAATAAAAAATTAATTATTAAGTACAGAAATGTTGAAATCAGGAATAAAGCTTTCAAGAGCAGTATCACCTTCTTGAATAAAAGCCTTGGAAACTCCAATCGTAAGGGCATAATTTATAACATCTTCATATTCTTCTTCCGTAAGTTTTCTATTTAAATTATCATAACAATATGTCTCAATAGGTGTATATTGATTCATAATACTAATATAGATATCATCATGATAGGTTTGATATAAGTATTGAATTATTTCTTTAGCATCATGTACATGTCCAGGAAGAACTAATACTCGTACGATAAGTCCTTTTTTCATTATTCCATCATCACCAATTACGAAAGTTCCTGTCTGTCGAAACATTTCATCAATTGCCATAGTAGCAGTTTCAAAATAATCATCACAAAAAGAATACTTTTTAGCTAATTCATCATCATAATATCTTAAATCTGCTAAGTAAATATCAACTAACCCATTAAGAATTTTTAAAGAACCAACATTTTCATAACTACTTGTATTATATACAACAGGAATTTTTAAATCTTTATTTTTAATATTATGTAAGACTTTAACAATTTGGGGAATATAATGTGTTGGTGTAACGAGATTAATATTATGAGCTCCATCCTCCTGTAATTTTAACATAATTTCTTTTAACTTTTTATTTGAGATTTTCTTTCCATATCCATCTATACTTATTTTTTTATTTTGACAGTAAAGGCACCTTAAATTACAATGAGAAAAAAAGATTGTCCCACTTCCTTTTTTTCCAGATATAACAGGTTCCTCCCACATATGAAGACTATAATAAGATACTTTAACGGTATTATCTGCTCCACAAAATCCATGTTCTTGATACCGATTTACTCCACATCTACGAGGACAAATAACACAATTTTTTAATAAGTTCACAAAACCACTTCCTAAAAATATAATCATATTATATCAAAAAAAATAGTAAAAAAGTAAATAAAAAGGTAATTGACAAGAATACTTAGAAGAAATAAAATGAAAATAGAAAGGAGAATAGAAATGAAAAAGTATGTTGCTGAATTTATTGGTACATTTGTATTGGTATTTTTCGGAACTGGTATAGCTGTTGTTTCAAATGGAAATTTAGTTGCAACTGCATTAGCTTTTGGACTTGCTATTATAGCCGAAGCTTATGTTATAGGAAATATATCCGGATGTCATGTTAATCCAGCTGTATCACTAGCAATGCTAATTTCAGGTAAAATGAAAAGAGAAGACTTTGCATACTATGTTATTGCTCAAATACTAGGAGCTTTACTAGGTACTGGAATATTATTTTTAATTTTATCTGGAACAAGTTTCGGTACAGCATCTCTTGGAGCAAACTATTTTGGGGAAATGTCTTCAAATAATATTAGCTTAGTAGGGGCCCTTGTAACTGAAATTGTATTAACATGTGTATTTGTTTATACAATTATAGGTGTTACTAGTGATGATAAATACTCAAGTGTTTCCGGAATTGTAATAGGTTTAACATTAACTTTTGTTCATTTAATAGGAATTCCTTTAACCGGAACATCAGTAAATCCAGCTAGAAGTTTAGCACCAGCTATATTCTTAATGGGAGATGCTATTAAGCAAGTTTGGGTATTCATAGTTGCCCCACTTATTGGTGGAGCACTAGCTGCATATTTATATGAATATTTAAACATTGAAAAAAAGACAAAACATAAAAACAATTAAACTTATTAAAACAAACCCTAATGAATAATTAGGGTTTGTTATTATGCATATTATTTTCATGAAAATCAACATCCATCAATAAGTTTTGAGTTATTGCAATTCTAGTTTCTTTTATATCACTAAAAGTATATAGGTAGCAGTCAAATGCTTCCCAAAGAGAAAAAGAAAATAAAAATCCAAATACTTCTAAGAAAAAATTAAAATCTGTATTTAAATATAGTAATAAGTAAGCAATTAAACATAAGAATCCGATTATTATTAATCCAATTATTTTATTTCTATATTTACTATATTCTTTTTGAATTTTATATAATTCAATAGCATAGTGTTCTTTAAGAATATGTCTTGCTATTCCTTGTTCTCTACTAGTTAAAGATATACCAACAAAATGTAAATGAATTTTAACAGAACTACTAAGTACAGATGTTTTTTGTTCAATATATTCATATACACTATTCAACAATTCTTTTTGATCGCCAACTGTTCTTTCATCAAATAGTTCATTTTTATTATGAAGTCTTAAAAATATGTCAGCATCCCCATCATCTGTTATAAATTCGTTTTTTATATATCCATCTAAATATTGATCATTAGAATATATTTTAATTTTTTCTTTCATTTTCTTTTTGAAAGTATTCATTATAGTTATTCCTCCATTATTTTATTTACAATAATATTATAATACATATTTATTTATTTTTTTATTTTTTTTTAAAATATGATAAAATATCATTATAGGAGATGTATATGATAAATTTAATAATAATCAGTTTGTATTTAGTTATTTTTAGTATAGTTTTTATATTTACATTTAAGAATTATAATAAGGAAACAAAAAAATCAAACGATATAAAAACTCATAAAGAAATAGAATTGTCTTCAGAAACAAAATTTAATAATATGTTAAATCAGTATGAAAAGAGTTCGGATATAATTATTCCCATTGGATTAGATGAAAAAGACAATGTAAAAACAATTAATTTATGTAAAAATCCCAATTTATTAATAATTGGAACAACAGGTGGAGGAAAATCAATATTATTAAATAATATTATTGCTTCACTTTCTATAAAATACACAAAGGATGATATTAAGATAATAACGATGGATACAAGTATTGTAGAACTAAGTACTTTTAATAGTATTCCACATTATATAAAGAATACACTAAGTTATCCAAATGATATATTAGATGAGTTAGATAACCTAGAAAAAGAAGTCAATAGACGAAAGAATCAAGAAGAAAAACAACCTCTTTTAGTTGTTATAGATGATTTATATGATATTTGCTCTTATAAGAACAGTATTTCTTCTCAAATAATACAACTTTTAGAATATGCAAAAAATCAAAATATATTTTTTATTTTAACCACAGATACTCCTAGTAAAAAGGTATTAAATAAAAAAATATTAGACTTGGTTGATAGTACTATTTACTTAACTTTATCTCCTGGAGAACAAGATGATTTTTCTCTTAGTGAACAGTTAAATGAAGAAGATTTAGACTTCATAACTAAAATAGGTAATTTATTATATATTCATGGAGATGAAAAAGAAAGATTGGAAGCACCTGAAATAACAGATAAAGAGATTAAAGAAGTAACTAAGTTTTATGAAATAAATAAAAACTAATGAATTAGTTTTTTATATTAATCAAGTTCATCTTTCCATTTTTCTAAATCATAGTCAGCTTCTTCAGACATCATGCCATATTCAAAATTTTCAATAGCTCTAAATAATTTTGATGTTCCAGTCTTTCCCTTTTTAAAATTAGCAATTCTCTCTCTTTGAATTCCTATATCACCACCAGCCTGATAAGAATCTATATCAGCACCTATGTATAAAAATTCCCAATCTTTATGACTATTAATCTTTTTAAAAATAGTCTTTTGATTATATTTTACAGAAGCATTTTCATATCCATCCGTTATTATAACAAACAAAACTTTATCTGTTTTTTTATTCTCCATATAATGAATAGCATCTCCCAATGCATCATATAAAGCAGTACATCCTTGAGCATAATAATCATTTTTTGTTAATGGCTTTATATTATGAATTGATTGAGATTTATGTAAAAAATGATTTGTTTGATTAAACAACATTGTAGTTACAAAAGTCTCATATTTGTTATTCTTCTCCTTTTCCAAATATTCATTAAAATTACTAATAGTCTCATCTGTATTACTAGACATAGAGCCACTTTTATCTAATACAAATATAACATCAAGTTTACGATTATTTTTCATGTTATCTCTCCTTTCATGGTATAATAGTAGCAAAAAAAGAAAACGTATTGGTCGCATGAAAGGAGACAAATTATGGATATAAAAGAAAAATTAAAGCAATATATTAAAGATAATAAAGAAGAAAATAATTTATTATCAAAGATTTTAAAAAAGAAAAGTAAATCACTTAATAATGAATATTTATTAGATGAAGAAGAATGCATTCTAGAAGAAAAAAAACATTTTTATGGTAATGGATTATATAAAACCAGTTCATTTTATGACTATGAAGAAGCTGGTATAGAAAATTATATAAATGAAAATAAAAATGAGGAAACGTTTCAAACAAAATTATTTTCTTATATTGATCGGAAAGAATTAAAAGACTCTGATGTATATAATAAAGTCCATATAGATAGAAGACTATTTAGTAAAATAAGAGGAAATAAAGATTATCATCCTAGTAAAGAAACGATTATTCTTTTAGGAATAGCTCTTGAATTAAATGAGAGTGAAATAGTTGATTTCTTAGAAAGTGCATCTTATTCACTACCAAAAAACTCAACTTATGATTTAATTATACGTTTTTGTTTTAAAGAAAAAATATATAATTTGAATATAATAAATGATTTATTATATGATTATAAATGTAAACCACTAACTTAAATAATCATTAAAATTATTGATTAAAATAATTATTATGTTATTATAAAACTAGAAAGGAAGATTATATGATAAAAAAGAAAATTGCTATTATATTATTGATGGTAACTGTATTTAGTATTCTATTAACAGGATGTGATAAAAAACAAGAAACAAAACAAAAAGAAAACAATACAAAAACAATAACTTTAACAGATGATAAATTTGGATATAAGACAACATTTACCTATGATAAAGAAGAAAATTATTCTGAAGTTGAAGAGGAAGATGAAGGAAGAAGTAAAGAAATATCATTTAAAAACGAGGATTTAGATTTAAGTTATCAAATGTATTATACTGATATGTATCAAGATAGCTATCAAAAAACCCAAGAAACAAGAAAAGCCCAAAAGTATTACAAGGAGTATAAGTTTGGGAAATATGAAGCATATGCTTATGGAGAATACAGTAGTGGACTATATCTGAACATTTTATTAGAAACTGATAAAGAAGAAGATAAAGCTAAAATTTTGTTTGTTTCAATTGATAGAATAGACTCTAATCAAGATATAGTTGTTGCTGATGTTGTAGCGGATACTAAAGTGCAAGAGTTCTTTAATTCATTAAAATTAGAAAAAATTAAATAAAAGTATGTAAAGTGACTTTTATTTTTTTTATTGTTGGCAATATCATGATATAATATAATAAATATTAGGAAAGATGAGGTTATATCATGAATAATTATAATATAGGAGATTATGGTGATTTTGAAACTGGACTGGCGAGTATAAAAAGCTTAAACGATAAATTAGATACTTGTAAAAATAATATTGCAGATTTAAAAGAAAAATTAAACTCAGATTCAGTATTTATGGGACCTATTTGTGATAATTGTTTAGAAAATTTTACAAATGTAGATAAGGGAATAGACGTATTGACAGAAAATTTTTCCAAATTAGGTAATTATTTAATTGATACAGCAACTGCATATAAAGATGGAGATGAAAATGCTAAAAATATGGTTGTCTCGCTTGATAGCAATGGTAAAATTAATATCAGTCAAAAAGGTATGGCGAATTCTGGTAACCCAATTTCATCTGTGGAGATTCCTGATAGTATAAATCAATCTGGATATACAGTAACATGTTATGGTGAAGACGGATGGCATTTAGGAGGCAGTAGCAAAGGAACTCCAATCGCTGATGGAACAGGTCAAAAAGCAGTACATGAAAAATGGGTAGCAGATGGTGCCAGATATAAAAATGGTATTGCGGTATTAAACGTAGATGGAGTTGACCATTATTTAATTGCTGTAGCTCCAACCTACGGAAAAAATGGTGATAATTTAACAGTACATCTAAGAAATGGAGAAGAATTACCATGTATAATTGCAGATTCAAAAAGCACAAGAGATAGCAATTATACAAAATATGGTCATGCAAAATCAGGTGGAACAATTAATGTATTAGAGTTCGAAGTAGATACCAACAAATATAATTCTTCAGGTAACCCAACTACTGACAAATGGGGTCTCGAATGGGATAGTAGTAGTGAAGTTGCTAAAATTGATAACTATGGATCAATTATATAGAAAAAGGTGAAACAATGAAGAAATATTTAGAGGAGGATATTCAATTAAATAAAAAACAAAAAATAATAATTGTATCTTTACTAATTATAATTTCTGGGGTATTTGGATGGTTATATGAATACATTTTTTACTATATAAATAGTGGTTTTAAGGAATTTTATATGAGAGGTGGAAATTATCTTCCCTGGATTAATATTTATGCTTATGGATCATTTTTAATAATATGTCTGACTTATAAAAAAAGAAAGAAACCTCTCCAAGTATTAATAATAAGTATGATATCAACAGGAATACTAGAATTATGTTCAGGCTATATATTATATGATGTTTTAGGATGGACCAGATGCTGGGATTATAATCAAGAAATACTAAACTTTGGAAATATAGGTGGATTCGTTTGTTTAAGGAGTATTACTTTCTTCGGATTATCAGGACTTCTGCTAATATATGGAATACTTCCACTCCTGATAAAAATTAGTCAAATGAAATATGAAAAAATAATATTATTATTTAGTATATCTTTCTCATTAATATTTATAATAGACGAGCTATACAACCTATTATTCTATCCATTTTTTCCAATACCAAAGGCAAGTGATTTTTATAAAGAACATGGTTTTAAATATTTGTATTTTGAAAATAAATAATCCACAAATCTTGTGGATTATTATTTTATTTTCTCTTCTAAATATTTTAAAAACGGTTGAAAGGCTCCAGGCAAAGCATAAGTTGAGTAAATTTCATCCAAAGAAACCCATACAAAAGAATCAATATAATTTGTAAGCTCAATATAATAACTATTCATAAACCATTTTTTATGGGAAAAAATATGAGTATAAGTAATTCCTAACTCAATCAATTGATTACAAGGAAATTCTTTTATAATCTGATCATAAGTAAGAAAACCTTGTTTATTAGGAAACTCCCACATATTTTTTAATAGACCATACTCTCTTCTTCTAATAGCAACCTTGTCGTTATATTTAAGTAAAAATATAGTGTATTCCTCTTCAATCTTACTTTTTGATTTTATTTTTCTAGGTATTAAAGATGAGTTTCCGTTTAAAAAAGCTAAACAATAATATTTTAGAGGACATTCCTGACATTTAGGAATACCATTAGGTAAACATATAGTTTCTCCTAGTTCCATTATTCCTTGATTAAAATCACCAGGATTATCCGGAAGTATTTTTTTAATTTCAGATTTAACAATGTTTTTATTATTCTTATCAGAAATATCCCAATCATAATTCATAATTCGAGTAAAGACTCTCATAACATTGCCATCAATACAAACTTCTTTTAGAGAAAAACAAATAGAAGCAATAGCACCTGCAGTATATTCTCCAACTCCTGGAAGAGATAAAATATCTTCGTAGTTACTTGGAAAAACTCCATTGAATTTTTCCATAATTAAACAAGCGGCTCTTTTTAAATTTCTTGCTCTAGAATAATATCCTAATCCTTCCCATAGTTTCAAAAGCTCATCTTCATCAATTAGACTTAAGGCTTTTATATTGGGGATTTTATGAATGAAACGATTATAATATGGTATAACACTTTCAATTCTAGTTTGCTGAAGCATAACTTCACTTATCCATACATAATAAGGGTTACATTCCTCTCTCCAAGGAAGAGGTCTTTTATTATTTTGATACCAGTTTACAATTAATTCTACACATTCATTCATATGTTCATCATAACAAAATAATCAAAAAAAGTCATAAAAAATAATAAATATTAATATATTTTAATAGCAAAAATAGAAAATAATGGTAAAATTCTTTACATTCATTGTAATTTTAAATATAATAATAAGCACAATTAGAGGTGACATATGAATAAAAGAGCAAATTTTTATTTAAATATTTATGGATTTATATCGTTTTTAATAGGAATAACATGTATAGGATTATCTCTAACCCTACAAGAATTATCATTTCAAATATCTCCTATTTTAACAAATATAACATTTATATTAGGAACAGTTTTTGGTCTATTATCTATTTCTATTGAGATAATATTATTTTTAATATTACAAGGGAAATATAAATTATTGGATATTTTTTATCGAGTAATTACAATAGTTTTATCAGTATATATAAATACAATTTTTCAGTTCTCTGTTTTTTTAATAATACCAGTAATGATTCTTATAAAAGACTTATTCCGTATAGCAAAAGTAGATAAAATATATCTACCAAAAAGATTTAAAAGATATTGTAAAATGTTTAATATAAAAATAAAAGACTTTCCTAAGAAGAGAACAAATTTAAAAGATAATAGTACAGTTATTATTCCTTCTACGAAGAAAGAAAAAGTAAAAACAACCAAGAAACATATAGAAAAAAGTATTCCGATAGAAAATTAAAAAAGAATATTATGTATTCTTTTTTAATTGTTCTATTATAATTTTTACTAATTCATTTGTTCCTTCATCAGATAAATGTAACTTATCAAAAGATAAGTATTCCGGATATGTTTCAATATTTTTATAAAATGGAATAATCTTAAAATTACTTCTTTTAAATTTAGTTTTCTTAATTAAAATAACAGTTACATGTCTATTATTTAATAACTGAAACAGAACTTCATTTTCTTGTTTATTTAGTTGAAAAGATTCATCTATCATAAAATAATAATTATTTGGAGCATTATTATCTTGTATTCGTTTCTCTAATTGCTGAATAAATGAATGAATAGGAAGATGATTTTTAGTATATATTTCTACATCGAAATCAACTAATTTTTCTTGTAAAATAGAGCTTATATTAATAAGAGTATCATTACCATAAAATAAGATTTTATTATTTAATATTTCATTATGTTCCTTTTTAGCTATTTCTTTTTTTTCTTGAATGATTTGATAATAATTTTGATAAATGGAATCAAATATAAGCTTACTATAATTACTAATACCATCCTCAGTTAAATGAATTCCATCAGAAATAAAATAATCCGAATGACATTTAGAGTAATTGTTCCAATCTATTATATTAACATTACTATTATTAGCAGCAAATTGATTTAGAGAATCATTTACTCCTACATCACTATCGTTAGTAACATTCACCCAATAGATTTGTCTATCACCACATACATCTAGAATATCATTCCTACACTTTTCGCCACATTGCCCATTTGTCCCTAGATTAATAATGATAATATCCCCAAGTAAGCCTTGACTATTAAGATTTCTCAGTATACCACTAGCCTCATGGTCAGTTCGAGATACCTTAGCATCAAAATATCCATTAGGAAACTCTTCATATAATTTAGGAACAGCTCCAAGCATAACAGAATCTCCTATTCCAACAATAGATAATTGATGAACATATTCAGAAAGACTAGCTTCATTTTTTATAAGCTCATCCATTTTAGTTGAATAGTTATCTTTTTCTTCTTGAATTTTTGCGATATATTTTTTTTGATTATCGATTAATATTTTTTCATTATTTTTTAGATTGATTTCTAATCTATTTAATTCATCGGTATGATCTTTTTCTAATAAATACCGATAAAAGCCAATTATACTAATAATAATCAAAATTATAAAAATGATTTTTTTCAAATATATTAATTTTTTCTCTTTAAAATTTAAAGAAAAATGAAGAAGAAGAGAAAGTATAACCGTAAATATAATAGAAAAAGCTACCTGTAATAAACAACTAATCTTGAGATGTCTAAGAAAGAATATTACTGGATATTGAAATAAATATATTTCATAGGTACATTTAGAAATAGTAAATACCACTTTATTAAAATAATTATTTTTATATGAAAAAATAAAACTAAATATAATAATTCCACAAGATAACAAACTAACTAAAATCATACTATATGGAAGAATTATAGATTTATAAGAAACATTCAAAAATAATATGATTAAAGAAAAAAAATGTATAAATAAACTTATAATTACAAAATATCTATTTTTATAATACTTTTTTAATTTAGAAGAATAGCAATAAATAATAAAAGCAGTAAAAATACCAAATATAATAGAAAATATCCTAGTAAAAGTACCATAATAAATATTTAGTAAAGGCAATTTTTGGTACTGATAAAAGAAAAAAATGCCACTTATAAAAGAAAATAAACCTAGTAGAAAGCATATTATTCTTTTACTAAAATGCTTTTTCATCAGAAAACCTAGTTTATATATTATAGGAAATAGTAATTCAAATTGAAATAATATAGAAAGATACCAAAAATGCATAAATGGAGAATTTACATTCTTAGTAAAATAATCTAAATTAGTTTGAACTTGCCAAATATTATTATATCCAAATAGTACAGAAGTAGTCTCTGGCTTTAAATGTACCCAATAAATATTAGAAAAAAATGAATATAAAAATATAGTAGAAAAAACTACAATTATAAAAGGAATATATAAATGGAAAAATCTACTTTTATAATATTTTACTATAGAAAACTCTTTCTTTTTTAAAGAAGAGTATGTTGCTAAAAAACCATTTAACACAAAAAAAGTGCAAACTGCTAAAAAACCACCTTTAATAATCTGTAAATGGTAAAATAAAACAAAAAAACAAGAAACAACTCGTAAAAAGTCTATTATATAATTTCGATTATTTACCATATATTTCACCATAATCATTATAAAAATTCTATAGTGAAAAGTAAAGACAAATGAGAAATATTTTATAAGAAAAACAATAGACTATGATATAATGAAAAAAAAGGAGAATGAAATGATAATAAACATAAATAATAAAACGATTAGTGAAAATGAGTTACAGCAATTAGATAAAACAAATCCATATAATGTAGTTGGAGCTTTTGTTCAAGTGATAAATGATTATCATCCAGATAAAAGTGATGAGTTTTATAGAAAACTTCAAATATTACTTGGAAAATATCAACCTATTAGTGCCATTATGAATCAGAATATTAAAGATAGAATGATGCAAAACAACAAATATTCTTATATAGGAGCTTCTTATTTTATAGGATCAACACCAGAAAACAACTATACGCCACAAGAACCATTACAAATAGATATAAAAGAGAATCCTTATACAGATAGTCAAGATGGTTATAAAAAGCTATTTCTAAAAAGTGGAGGAGCAGATAATGAAAGAGTAATAACACTTCGTATTGCGAAAGATGGTAATTACTATATCTGGAGTGATACTTTTATGGGATTATTATCAGATATAAGAAAACCATCATCTGAAGAACCATGGGTATAAAAATGAAGAAAAAAATAAAAATAGGCATAATTGCTAGTGTAGTAATAATTGGATTTATATCATATAAGACAATAACTAAAAAAAGCAAAGATAATAAAGAAGGATATAGTATTGAACTAATAAAACTAATTTCAAAAGAAAAGAATTATGATAAGCTTATTAAAGTTATATATTCTAATTCAGGAGATATGAATGGAAATATTGATAGAATAACATTGGATATAAAAAACAATTTGTTAATCCATGAATATAAATCTATTCATAGTAATCCTTTGAAAAAAGAAGAATATAAAGTATCAGAAAATAATGTTTTAGATATAGAAAAATATATAGAAAAATATAACTTTCCAATGTGGAAAGATTTAGAAAGAAGAGAAGAATTTGCCCTAGATGCCCCAACAACAGGTATGTTATTTATTTTTGATAACAGAAAAATAAATAATAATCCATATGAAGAATACTATATAGATTATGAATATCAAATCCCTCAAGATGGAAGAGAAGCTCTATATCAACTTGAAGAAAAATTAAAGTCACTAAAAGGACAAAACAATAAAGGAAAAAACAGGTAACCCTGTTTTTTAATTTAGTCTTTTTCTACCAAGCTTTGAAAAACACTTTCCAGTAAAATCCATAAAATTAGATACATACCGGAAAATAGCTTCTGTCATAATAGAAAAGTTAATACAAAGTAATATTCCTTGCAAAGACATAGTCTCAGCAATACCAAAATAATTTTTTAAATACATAATTGAGAAAACTATACAGAAACTGCATCCTCCCCAAATTATCCACTTATAGAAATTCATAGGCTTACTAATGCTTAATAAAACCATTAAACCGATTATAGATAAAAGAATAGTTGAGGAAGTAGATATTTCATGAGAGCTTACTTCAAATACTAATCCAAAAGCGGTCATGGAACAAACCATTATAGTATCGGTAACTCCTCCAGGAATAGCTTTACGAATTATATTAGTGATAAATCTACCATGAATTAAATCTTTATTAGGAATCTGTGAAAGGAAAAAAGCCGGAATTCCAATAGTAAACATACTAACAAGAGAAATTTGTGATGGAGTAAGAGGATATTGAATACCAAAATAAATTGCTAAAATAGAAGTCAAAAAAGAAAAAATATTTTTTACCAAGAAAAGACTTCCAGATCTTTCTAAATTGTTAACAACTTTTCTTCCTTCTTGAACAACATCAGGCATTTTAGAAAAATCAGATTCTAATAAAACCATCTGAGCAGCCTCACATGCAGCTTGAGAACCACTAGCCATAGCCACGGAACAATCAGCATCTTTTAATGCTAAAACATCATTTACCCCATCACCAGTCATAGCAACAGTATGTCCATGTTTTTTTAAAGACTTAATAAACTTTCTTTTTTGTTCAGGCGTAACTCTTCCAAATACTGTATACTTTTCAATTGCCTCAGAAATTTCATCATCATTTTTTAATGTAGTAGCATCAATATACTTTTCTGCTCCATTAATTCCAGCCTCAGTAGCAATTTTACTAACAGTAATTGGATTATCACCAGATATTACTTTAATTTCAACATCTTGTTTATAAAAATACTGAAAGGTTTCCCGAGCATTTTCACGTATTTGATTAGATAACATAATAAAGGATAATGGTTTGACACTTTTAAGTAGTTTTTTTCCTTCAACTATCTCAGGATATTCTCCAAATAAAACGACCCGATATCCTTTTTTGCTATATTCTTCAATTTTATCCTTATACTTTTCATAATTATCTTTTAATAAAAATTCAGGAGCTCCCATAACATAATGATAATCATCAAAATTAACTGCACTATACTTATATTCAGATGAAAAACCAATAACACTTAAAGCTTTTATCCCAGAAGGCTTTGTAAAGTAGTCCTTAAAAGCTTTCATAGTAATATTATCTTTATCTTGAGCATTTGCAAAATCACTTATTTTTTGAAAAATATCATCACTAGATTTTGATATAGATTCAAATTGAACAACTTCCATATTATTATTTGTTATAGTACCTGTTTTATCAACACATAAAACATCAACTCTAGCAAGAGTTTCAATAGATTTCATATCATGTAAAAGAACTTTCTTTTGAGCAAGTCTCATTGCACTTAAAGCTAATGTAACACTAGCAAGTAAAAATAATCCTTCAGGAATCATACCAATTACAGATGCTACCATTGCTTGAACACTATCCTTTAGTCCAATTCCTGCTAATACATAAGATTGATAAAAAAGAGTAATTCCAATAGGTATAATAACAATACCAGCTATACGAACAATTATATTTAAAGAACGAATTATCTCAGATTGCTCTCCTTTTTTTTCTCTTTTAGCTTGTAGAGTAAGTTGTGATATATAAGAATTTGCTCCCACTTTAGTTAATTTAGCATAACATTTACCCGATACGATAAAGCTACCTGATAATAACTCACTACCTTTTTCTTTTTTTATTTCATCAGCTTCTCCAGTAAGCAGAGATTCGTTAACAGATACATTTCCATCAATTACAACAGCATCTGCTGGAATTTGATTACCGGAAGAAAATACAACAATATCATCAAGCACCAACTCTTCAGTAGAAATTTGATATTCTTTTCCATCCCTTATGACAGTAGCGGTAGGAACATTAATCATTTGAATTTCATCTAATATTTTCTTAGCCTTCAATTCTTGAAATATACCTATCAAAGCATTAATAATAATAACAGGTAAAAAAGTTAAATCTCGAAATGAGCCGACCATTATAAGAAGAATAGCTAATATTAAAAATACAAAGTTAAAATATGTAAAAACATTTTCCTTTATGATCTGTTCTTTCGTTTTTGAAGGGGGAGTTACTAAAAAATTATATTTTCCTTCTCTTTTTCTCTCAATAGCTTCCTCTTCTGTTAAGCCAGTAATTTTTTCCAATTTATTCATCTCCTTAGAATACATTTATATATTATCATAAAAATAAATGGAATGAAATAAGTTATTTACCATTACTATAGTACTGTTATTTTCATAAAATAATATGAGGTGAGAAAATGTATAAAGGTCAAAAAAGTATAAGGGGAGGAACTGAAGATTTTTTATGCCCTTTTACAGATATGTATATTACTCAAGGAAGTAATGGAAAATACTCACATAAAGGTATCATGGCAAATGATGTTAGAGGACGTGTTGCTGGAATAAGATATCCTTATTATGCTCCATGTAAGTCAATATGTGTAAAAACTTATAAAGAATCAGGTCAAGTTATGTGGCAGTCTTTAAGTAAAGTAAGATTTGCAAATGGTAGAATTGATTATGCAACATATATGACTGCTCACGATGATACAATGGATGCATATATTGGACAAATCATTGAACAAGGAGATCAACTTGGAAATATGGGAAAAAAAGGTAATGCTACAGGAATACACTGTCATATACAAATATCTCAAAGCAAAGATACAAGTTGGTTTAAAAACCAATACGGAAATTATCAGTTTAATAATGAATATGACTTAGATGATTGCTATTTTGTTGATTATACAAATATTATTCAAGGACAAGGTGGAAATTGGAAAACAACGGGAAAAGTTCCAGTAATAGAAATATCAGGTAAAGAAGCTCTTGATCAAATAATCCATCCAGGTAGTAAAGTAATGTTTGATGGTATATTTAGTGTAGATATTATTAAAAGAGGGACAAATTTATTTGGAAATACAAAATTAACAGGAGTATCTTTTAATACATATTATAATGAAAAAGCAATGCCTTATCACTGGATTCCCTTAAACGATTGGACAGAAACAGATAAATATGGTAATCAAGTAGACCAAGACGATATTGTATATGGAGGAGAAAGCTATGTAATAAATAATAATTCCTATATTGTAAAAGAAATAGATATAAAAACAAACTCTGCAAAATTAATTTTAAATAATAAAGAAATATGGATATTTTCTACCTTTCTAAAAGAAATATAGTATAATAGTATTAAGACAAAAGGGTGACTAACTATTAGAAGTCAATAGAAAATTTGAAAATTTTAATAGTTTGTT
>CAMVAN010000009.1 GCA_947165475.1 uncultured Caryophanales bacterium
TTTTGAGTTTTCTATTATTATACCCATTTTATTTATTAATATATCTAATTCATTAATAGGTATTTCTTTTAAAGTTGTTTTTGGTTCTATAAAGTCATTATAAAATAATGATAAGTCTAAATCATATTTTTCAATTATTTTAATATTAATATTTGTATAGTCTGAATATATAATGGATTTCATTTCTTCTTCATCTAAATTAAAAATTGTTCCATCTAGTAATTTTAGAGATGAAAAACTTTTAAATTTAGGTAGTATTTCTTCATACCATATTTTATCCGTATATAAGTGTGTAAAGTATCCTAAGTTAAATGAATTATAAAGAAATGTTGGATATCTTTTTATAAATAATTTAATATTTGGGATATCTTCTTTTGTATTTATAACAAAATGAGACTTATCTTTGGATTCTCCTATTTGTTTTGCTATATCAGGAGCTATTGAGCCTAGATAATAATCATATTCATTTTCTACATGTATTTTTTCTAATATTTTTTTTGCTACTGCAAGATGGATAATTGCTGATGCCATAAACTGCCTCCTATACTTTAATATATTATACCATTTTTATTATTATTCTTAGTGTTTTTTTGTACTTTTTTTCATTCTTTTACATATATTAAAGTGGGAGGAGAAGTATGGCTAATTTTAAGGAAATTGTTACTAAAGCAGTTGTTTCAAAAGGAAAAAAGACTTTTACTACAACTAATACTGTTTCTGTTGCTAATCCATCTACTATTTTAGGTTGTTGGGTAATTAATCATAATTTTAATGGTACATTAGAAAATCATGAAATAATAATTACTGGGAGTTATGATGTAAATATATGGTATTCTTATGATAATGATACAAAGACTGAAGTTCTAAGAGAAAAAAAAGAGTATCGTGAAATTGTTCATATGAGAGATGTGGAAGATGTGGAAGGGGAAAGTATAATAGTAAGGAGTTTGAAACAGCCTAATTGTATTCATGCGGAAATTATAGGTGATAGTATTTCTTATACAATTGAAAAAGAGTTAGGAATAGAATTAGTTGGGGATATTAAAGTAAAAATAGAAGCTAATTTAGAGGAAGATCCTTGGGATGAGATTGTTGATTCTGATTCAGAGCTTGAAGATTTAAAAGATGACTATATTAAAGAAGATAATGTTATTTAGATTTCTTATTATTTGAAATCATTCTTTTTTATTGGTGTCTGTTAACAAAAAAAGGTTGACAGGCTTTTTTTGTTATATTATAATATCATTGTTATTTAGAAATGGAGGGATATTATGGCAGTAAAATTAAGATTAACTAGAATGGGTGCGAAGAAAAGACCTTTTTATCGTATTATTGCTACTGATTCTCGTCGTCCTAGAGATGGACAATATTTGGAGTTAGTTGGAACATATGCTCCTTTGGATGATGGTGAAGTAAAAATTAATGAAGAAGTAGCATTAAAATGGCTTAATTCAGGAGCTATTCCTACTGATACTGTTAGAAGTTTATTTAGAAAAGCTGGAATTATGCAAAAATTTACTGATTCTCGTAGTAAGAAAGGAGAATAGTTGTGGATTTAGTAGAATTAACAGAAGAAATTGTAAAGTCAATTGTTCTTCATAAAGATGGGGTTAGTGTGAAGGAATTTCCAACTGATGAAGAAAATGTTATGTTAATCCAAGTAATGGTTCTAGATGATGATATGGGACGTGTTATTGGACATGATGGTCGAGTTGCAAATGCTATTCGTACTCTTGTTCAAGCTAGCAGTGCGTTAAAGGATAATAAATATATTAAAATTGATATTGATAAATTTTAATATATTTTTTTTTGTTTGTTTTCGCATAATTTGTATGTTAATATATTATATATAGTAGAAAAAATATGATTAGGGAAATTATTGTTTTTTAGAGAAAAGATTATTGTATTTTATATTATGAAGGAGCTTTTATAATGAAAAATAAAAATAATGGTTTTACATTAGTAGAATTATTGGTAACTATAGTGATTCTTGGAATTATTACAGGAATTTCTATTCCTTTGATTCGTAATGTTCAAATTTCTCAACGGAAAAAGCAGTATGAGACATATCGAAATAGTTTGTCTTATGCTTCAAAAGTATATGCAGATTCTTTTTCAGAAGATTTATTTGGACATGATGAAATTGCTTGTGCAACTGTCACTTATAATCAATTAAAATCTAAAAATTTGATTAAAGATGTTCCTATTAGTGGAGTAAGTTGTGCATCAAGTGACACATTTGTTAGAATTGTAAAGTTTGAAGATCAGTATTCTTATTTACCTAAAATAACTTGTGGTGTTCCGCAAACTGGAGGGGCAATTTCAAAAGATGTAGAAATTCCTGAAGGAAATGTTGATAGTAGTCTTTGTGGATTAAATGTTGATACAAAAATTGATATTAAATTTAGTCCTGAGAGTAGTCATACTCCAAATGTACAGAGAAAGAATATTACAGTTGAGTTTAAAAGCCCTACAGGTATTCATTCTGACCCTATTATTTATTGGGCATTTAGTGATAAAGCAGATTTTTCTAGTATTATTGGAGAGTGGAAACAATTAGATATTGATATTCCATCTAAAAAGAAACAAAAAGCTCAAATATTACAAGGAAGTACTATTTCATTAACAAAAGAGTTTATTACTCCTAAGAATTATAGTGGTAAATTATATTTAGTGTTAAAGATTGATCGATTACAAGATTTAGGAGGAAAAAATTGGACAAATACGGATACAGAGGTTGTATCAGGTGGATATTATGCAGTAGATAATGAACCTCCATTATTAAATGATTCTGAAATAAAATATTCAAAACCAGTTCATAGACAAGTAACACCAACACTAAACTTTAAGGCAACAGATAATTTAACTAGTGAAAGTAATTTAAGAATGTGTATTTCAGAAAATACAGCTACTGATACTTGTTCTAAAAATATTAATAATATCAAGAAAAAACACAGTGGATGGGTTACTTATAATAAAAGTAAAGTTTTACCTGTAATAAATAATGCATCAAATGGAAAAAATCATAATATATTTATTAGTATTGGTGATCAAGCTGGAAATTATGTAACACAACAATTTATATACTATCAGTCTCCAGTAGACTATTCTATTACTTATAATTTAGATGGTGGAACTCATGGAACTAGTCATCCAAGTAGAGTAGATTTTGATGAGGAGTTTACGGTGAATTATCCATCTAAAAAGATAAAAACAATATTCAAAAATACGATAACTGGAGTCTCAATTGATTATTCAGCATCAACAATATCAGGAAGTGGAAAATTCGTTAATTATACTTTTAATGGATGGAATATTAGTGGGATGGATAATAGTACTCATACATTTGGAAGCAGAACATCTAATAATGTACAAGAAAAGAATGTTAAAGAAACAAAGTTCAAAGGATTAAGACATACTTCTTTAGGAGTGCTTTTTACTGCCACATGGACTCCACCGATTATTACACTTCCAAAAGCAAACAAAACAGGGTACATCTGTAAGTGGACATCATCTCCTTCTTATGAGTGGGCATCTGGTGGAAAATATACTCCAGAAACAGTAGGAGGAGTAACTGAACGTACATTTACAACATCTTGCTTACCTAATTTATTTACTGTTGCATATGATATAAATGGTGGAACTTCTGGTTTTACGTCATCACATACTTGTACATATGATGCAGCATGTAGTGCAAAGGCCAATGGATTTACAAGGACAGGATATAGTTTTGCTGGATGGAAGAAAAATAATACAGGAAGTATAGTAGCAGCAGGGGCAAGTATTAAAAATGCTGCGACAAGTGGAACAGTAACTTATTACGCTCAATGGAAGGCAAATGACTTTACTGTAGCTTATAATAAGAATGGTGGGACTGGAACAACGTCATCACATACTTGTACATATGATGCAGCATGTAGTGCAAAGTCCAATGGATTTACAAGGACAGGATATGTTTTTAATGGATGGAAGAAAAATAATAAAGGAAATATAGTAGTAGCAGGGGCAAGTATCAAAAATGCTGTGGGAAGTGGAACGATAACTTATTGGGCACAATGGAAAGCAAATACTTTTACCGTAGAATATAATGCAAATGGCGGAAGTGGATCTACATCATCACATACTTGTACATATGATGCAGCATGTAGTGCAATGGATAGTGGATTTACAAGGACAGGATATCATTTTACTGGATGGAAGAAAAATAATGAAGGAAGTATAGTAGCAGCAGGGGCAAGTATCAAAAATGCTGCGACAAGTGGAACAGTAACTTATTATGCTCAATGGGGGAAAAATACTTTTACAGTTAAGTATAATGGAAATAATGCAAATCATGGTTCTATGTCTGATACGACATGTACGTATGATAGTGATTGTAGCCTTAGTGCAAATACTTTTACAAGACTTGGATATACATTTTTAGGTTGGAGTACAAGTTCATCAGCAACTTCAGCAACTTATGTGAATAAAGATAGCATAAAAAATGCTATAGCATCAGGAACATTAAACTTATATGCTGTTTGGCAGAAAAACAAATGGAAGGTTTCTTCTCCTGAAGGAGGAGCAGATACTTTTGCTGCAGCACTTAGTAAAGCTGATAATAATGCAACTTTGACGTTGACTGAGTCGTATACAGATTCTTCTACGCCTGATACAACAAAAAGCAAGGTATTTGTTGATTTGGGAAAATTTACATTAACAACGTCAAATAGTACAACAATAAAAAGAGGCCATGCTATGGAGATAAAAAATGGAACATTGATTTGTACAACAACAACATTTAAAGTTTCAGGAACTTTAGATATTAAAGGTGGAACTTATAAAACAACTATTAGTGTTGGACATGTAGTATCTGTTGGTAGTAAAACTGTAAGAGGTGGAAATTTAAGAATGACTGGAGGAAAGTTAACAACTTCAACTGTATCTGGACATAGTACTTTAATTGTTGTATATGGAGGAATGGCATCCATTGAAAATGCAACAGTTGAGAATACAGCAGCTAATGGAAGTGCTGTTACTGTTCAACGTGATGCGAATAAGGTTTATTTTAAGAATAATGCTAAAATATCTGCTAGTCATGATCAAGCTGTATATATTGGAAAAGGTGCTAATATTCTTGTTTATGCTTTAGCGGGTTCTAGTATTATTGGTGCGTCTCATTCGATTGGTATAACTCAAGGTTATTTATGTTTATCTAATCAAACTACTTTAAGAAGTAGTACTGCATCTGGAAATGCTAGTGTTTATGTGGCATCTCCTGGAAAGATGATGGAAGTCAATAAAGGTAAATGTAAAGATAATTTGTAGATAAACGTTTACTTATTACAATGTGTTTACACAGAAAGAAAGCATTTTGCTTTCTTTTTTTTTTTTATTATTATATAATTATTTTGAGGTATATTATATGGATAATTTAGTCATACCAAATCATATTGGAATAATAATGGATGGAAATGGGCGTTGGGCAAAGGAAAGAGGAATGGCACGTACTTATGGTCATAAATGCGCTGTTTCTACTTTAAAAGATTTATGTATATATATGGCTGATGTTGGAGTGAAATATTGCTCATTATATGCTTTTTCTACAGAGAATTTTAAAAGAGATTTAAGTGAAGTTAATTATTTAATGGATCTTTTTATGAAAGTTTTTCATAAAGAATTTGATTTTTTAATGGAAAAAGATGTTAAGGTATTGTTCTCCGGCAGAAGAGAACCTCTTCCAGAAAAAGTATTAAAATCTATGGATGAATTGGTTAAAAAGACTCGTGATAATAATAAGCTTGTATTAAATATTTGTTTAAATTATGGATTTCAATCAGAAATAGTAGATACTACAAAAAAAATCTGTAAAATGTATAAAGATGGAAATATTTCTTTAGAAGATATTGATGAAAAATTTATTGAAAAAAACTTGTATCAATCTCTTCCTCCACTTGACTTTGTCATTCGCACTTCTGGAGAATTAAGATTGAGTAATTTTATGCTTTATCAGGCAAGCTATGCTGAGTTTTATTTTCCTAAAGTTTATTTTCCTGATTTTAATCGTAATGAATTTGATAAAGCTATTATAGAATATAATAAAAGAGATAGGAGATTTGGAGGGATAAAATGAAATCAAGATTTTTAGGAGCTTTTTTAGTAGTTGCGTTATTTGTTCCTTTTTTAATAATTGGAGAGTTACCATTTACTATTTTTATTTCTGCTTTGGCGGCAATGGGATTATATGAATTACTTAGTGTTCATGAGTCGAAAAAAAAATTCCCTGTTTTTTTAAAAATATGTGCCTATATTTTAACAGTTTATTTTTGCATGTATAATACTGAATCAATAGATTTTCGTAATTATTATGATTATCGAGTTATGGCAGTTATTATATTTTTGTTTTTGTCACCTTTGGTATTTTTAAATGATAATAAGAATTATAATTTAGAGGATGCTTTATTTTTAGTTGGTTCTGTATTATTTATAGGTTTTTCTTTTAATTTAATTATTATTAGTAGAAATTATGATATTACTTATTTAATATATTTAATTCTTATAACAACTATTACGGATACATTTGCTTTTTTTACTGGGGCTCTTGTTGGAGAACACAAGTTATGTCCTAAAATTAGTCCAGGAAAGACAATTGAAGGATTGATTGGTGGTACTCTTATGGGGACTTTTGCAGCAACTATGTTTTATACTACTGTTATTAGTTCTAGTAAATCTTTAGTTTTGGTTATAATGTTAACTTTTTTATTGTGTTTAGTTGGACAATTAGGAGACTTAGTTTTTTCTTCTATTAAACGTTATTATGAGGTTAAAGACTTTTCAAAAATTATTCCAGGACATGGAGGTGTTCTTGATAGATTTGATAGTTTAGTTTTTGTATCTCTAGCATTTACAATTTTAATGGGAATTTTATAGGAGGGATTTATTTGTCAGTTATTATTAATTTGTTGTTGTTTATTGTTATATTAGGAATTATTGTGTTTGTACATGAGGGTGGACATTTTATTTGGGCAAAGATTACTGGTGTATATGTGTATGAATTTGCTATTGGTATGGGACCAAAGATATGGGGCTTTAAAAAAGGTGAGACTGAGTATAATCTTCGAGCTATACCGATTGGTGGATTTTGTCAGTTAGCTGGAGAAGATTTAGATGAGGATGATTTGCAGGATATTCCTAAAGATCGATTGCTACAGTCAAAAAAACCTTTTGAAAGATTTCTTATCTTAGTTTTTGGACCAATGAATAATTTTATTTTAGCTGTGATTTTAATATTTTTAATTGCTCTTTTCTGTGGTGGAACTACTATGAATCCAGTAGTTTCAAAAGTAGAAAAAAATTCAGCGGCATATAAGGTTGGAATTGAGGCTGGAGATAAGTTCTTGATGATTAATAATCACAAAGTTAAAACAAGTGACGATATTTCTTTATATCTAGCTGTTGCTAATCCTAAGAAGACTCAAACGTTTGTGGTATTAAAAGATAATAATAAGAAAAAAACTTATAAAATAAAGGCTCAAAAAATTAAGGAAAATGGTGAGACTACTTACCGATATGGAATTGGATTTTCTCAAAAAAGAACAAAAGGTTTAGGTGCAAGTCTTACTTATACTTATAAGAAGACTGTGTCTATTTTTAAACAAATGTTTTTAACTGTAGGTTATTTATTTACTGGAAAGGTACGTTTAAATCAATTGTCTGGGCCAGTAGGAATTTATTCTGTAGTAGGACAACAGAGGTCTGCTGGATTTGCTAACTTAGTTTATTTAATGGCTTTTTTAAGTATTAATGTTGGTGTAATTAATTTGCTTCCTATTCCTGCTTTTGATGGTGGACATATTTTATTTATCATTATTGAATTAATAAAAGGGTCTCCTGTAAATTCAGAACTTGAGAATAAGATACATTCATTATTTTTAATTTTATTATTGATTTTGATGGCAATTATAACATTTAATGATATTTTAAAATTATTTTAATGGGGTGATTGTGTGATATATTTAGTGTTATTATTTCTTGCAGTATTGTTATTTATAATTGGAAATATTTTTGGAAGACTTCAAGAAAGATATGGATTGGTTTCTGATAGTTTTGATACTATTGAAATATTATCATTTGATGAAGAAAACTAAATCATGGTTTTCTTTTTTTTTATTTGACAGATTTTTTAAGCTATGATAAGTTTTATATAGTTTTTTGGTGGTGATTTATTGGTTGTTGGTGTATTAGTTGAGATTCAAAATAAGAGAGTTGACAAAATATTTGATTATTTGGTACCTGATGATTTAAAAAATAGTATAAAAGTTGGTTTTAGAGTAGTTGTGCCTTTTGGTAGGATGGAACTTGATGGTTTTATTGTTACTATATATGATAATTATTCTAATAAAGATACTCTCAAAAGTATTATAGAAATAATTGATTCAGAAATTGTTTTAAATGATGAGTTACTTCTTTTAGGGAAAGAAATGCAGAAAATCACTTTATCTCCTTTAATTAGTTGCTATCAAGTAATGCTTCCTAAAGCATTAAAAGCAAAACATGGAAAAAAAATGTCTATTAAGTATGATATTTTTTATCGCTTAAATCCTGATAAAGATATTGTAGTCAGTTCTTCTTCTCAGCAAAAGATTGTTGAAATGTTAAAAGAGAAGGAAAAAATTATAAGAAAAGATCTATTAGAGATTTCTTCTAGTAGTTTAAATACTTTGTTGAAGAATGAAATAATTATTGAAGAAAAAATGGAACATTATCGACTAAATTATTCAAATTATAATTTTATAAAAAAAGAGTTAACTTCTGAACAACAGAAAGTAGTCGATGAAGTGATAGCAAATGATTCTAATAATTATTTGCTATATGGTGTTACTGGTTCTGGTAAAACAGAAGTTTATATGGAGATTATTGATTTTTATCTGAGAGAAGGAAAAACTTGTATTGTTTTAGTTCCTGAAATTAGTCTTACTCCTCAAATGATTCAAAGATTTAGTGAGCGTTTTGGGGACATGATTGCTGCTATACATTCCGGGTTAAGTGATGGTGAAAAATATGATGAGTGGCGAAGAATTGTTAGAGGAGAAGCTTCTATTGTTATAGGAGCTAGAAGTGCAATTTTTGCTCCTCTTAAAAATATTGGTGTTATTATAATGGATGAGGAGCATAGTGAGTCTTATAAACAAAGTGATTCTAATCCTAGATATCATGCAAGAGATATTGCTTTTCTTAGGGCAAAAACTCATCATTGTTCAATTATTTTTGGAAGTGCAACTCCTTCTTTAGAGTCTATGGCCAGGGCTTTAAAAGGGGTATATAAATTATTAGAACTTCCACATCGTGTGAATGGTAAAAGTCTTCCTCATGTTGATATTATAGATATGAATATTGCATCTAAAAAAATGAAAGGATACTTTTCATTTGAATTAAAAAACGCTGTTGATAAATGTTTATCAAGAAATGAACAAGTAATTTTGTTATTAAATAGAAGAGGCTATTCTTCTTTTATAACATGTAAAAATTGTGGTTATACTTTTAAGTGTCCTAATTGTGATATTTCTCTTACTTATCATAAATCTAGCAATACTTTACGTTGTCATTATTGCGGATATGGAGAAAAAGTATATGATCAGTGTCCTAAATGTTCTGAGCCTAGTTTAAATAAACTAGGGGTTGGTACTCAAAAAATAGAAGAAGAATTGCAAAATATTTTTCCTAATAGTAAAATATTAAGAATGGATTATGACACTACTAGTCGTAAGGGAATGCATGAAAAGATGATTGAAGATTTTAAGAATCATCAATATGATATTCTGCTAGGTACGCAGATGGTTGCTAAAGGATTGGATTTTTCTAATGTTACTTTAGTTGGAGTAATTAATGCGGATACAACTTTAAATATTCCTGATTTTCGTAGTAGTGAAAATACGTTTTCTCTTCTTAGTCAAGTTGCTGGAAGAAGTGGTAGAAGTAATAAAGAGGGAAAGGTAATTATACAGACTTTTAATCCAGATCATTATGCTATTTATTATTCTAGTAAGTATGATTATTTATCTTTTTATAAGAAAGAGATGAATATTAGAAAGCAATTAAAATATCCACCATATTTTTATTTATCTATTATTCGTATAAATGGAAAGGATTCTAATATTGTTTATCAAGAGTCTCTAAAAATAAAAAGAAGTTTAGAGAGAAATTTAGACCATGTTATCATTCTTGGACCAAGTGTTGCTAGTATATTTCGAGTTAATAATATTTATCGTTATCAAATACTTTTAAAATATAAAAATGAAGAGGAAATATATTTTATTATTGAAAAGATAATAAATCATTATAAAAATCAATCAAAGGTAAATGTTGATGTAGATTTTAATCCATTACAATTATTATAAGTCTTTAATTTCTTTTTAAAATATGATATCTTTATAATAGAGAAAGTGAGTGATTTTTATGAATGAGGACAAGCAAGAGTTAGAGTTTAATAAAAAAAATAGAGAAGGTTATGAACAATTAATGAAGGATTCCTCTACTAATTTAGATGGTTATTGGGATAGAAAAAATATTTTTGTACGTATTTTATTATTGATTTTATTAGTTATTATTGTTATTGGGGCTATTTATTATATATCATTATATTTAAATACTCACTAAAAGGGGGATTATAATGTTAGATGAATATTTAAGAAGAGGAGATGTTTCTAGTTTTATAGATGATATTCTATTTAATGAAAGATATTTCAAAAAAAAGATGAATCATATAGCTAATACTAAATCTATCAGTGAAAATATTTTAGCTCTTTTTATATTCTATAGTGCTCTTTTTCAATATAAAGTTATTGTTGATAATATATATTTGTTTGATGACTTCTTAGAACAATTAGAACGTTTATATCGTAAAATTGATAATTATAATGATTTAGAAGTTGGTATTCATCATTTAATAGGTAGAATGGTTGCCGATAATTTACAGATTAAAGATGTAGAGGATAATGATAATCGTACTATGCTTCTTAAATATATTTATGATAAGTATATTAAAAACGGATATTATTTTCATGGTTTTTCGTCTTCTTATTTTAATGATTTAAATAAGAATAGTTTTCAACCAGAAGTATATCATAATTATTATGATAGATTTGAAAAAATAAATTCTATTTTTTCTAAAGTTAATTCTAATATAAAAATAGAGAAAGATTTTTCTAAAAAAGAAGTTTATTTTACTGATGATTTTGTAATGGGATGCTATTATTCTTATTATTCTCCAATGTTTTATACTGATTTTTTATTGAATTTTTCAAAAAAAGATTTTTATCAATATACAGAATGTTTTAAGAAATTAAAGGTTTATTTAGATAGTGAGTTTTTTACAAAAGAGGATAAGGAGTTTGTTTTATCATTAATTGAAGATGAAAGACATTTGTTAAAAAAGAATGAAAATGAAGTTTCTATTATTATTGTTCCAAGAAATGAATTTAATGATACTATACTTTCTTTTGATGAGTATTTAAATAATGATGATAATAATTATTATGATATGGTTGATAGATTATTAACTTCAAAATCTTCTAAGATTATTCATATGGATGAAATTGAGAGAGAAAAATATGATTTATATCGATTTCCGATATCAAAGAAAGAAAGTTCTATTACGGAAGAATCAGAAATTTTAAAGAAAGATGAAATAAAAAAGAATAATCAAATTTTTTTAGATGAATATGGACGTGTTTCTATACTACTAGTTATTGGATCATTGTCTATATTGATTGGGATTGTTATAACTATTATTAAATTTGTTTGGAGGTAGTTTTTATGAATATTGTATTTATGGGTACTCCTGAGTTTGCGGTTTTACCGTTGGAGGGATTAATTCAAGAATATGGTGTGTCTTTAGTTGTTTCTCAACCAGATAAAATGATTGGTAGACATAAAGAATTAAAGATGACCCCTGTTAAAGAAGTTGCTATAAAAAATAATATTGAGGTATTTCAACCAACAAAAATTAGAGATGATTTTCAAAAGATAATCGATTTAAAACCGGATTTAATTGTTACATGCGCGTATGGACAAATTATTCCAAAAGAATTATTGGATTGTCCTAAGTATGGTTGTATAAATATTCATGCTTCTTTACTTCCTAAATTACGAGGCGGAGCTCCTATTCATAAAGCAATTATTGATGGTTACTCTAAGACTGGTATTACAATTATGTATATGGATGAAAAAATGGATAATGGTGATATTATTTCTCAAGTTGAAACGCCTATTACGGATGATGATACCCTAGACTCTTTGCAAAAACGTTTAAGTGTTATGGGAAAAGATTTAATATTAAAAACAATACCAAGTATAATCAGCAAAACTTCATCAAGAATTTCACAAGATTTATCAGAAGTTACTTATGCTTACAATATTAAAAGAGAGGAAGAACATATTGATTTTTCTAAAAAATCTTCAAGAGAAATATTTAATCAAGTAAGAGGTTTATGGCCTTCTCCTTTAGCTAATGTAGTGTTATTTGACCAAGAAATGAAAGTAGTCAAGTGTTATGATTATGGAAAAAAATATGATAAGCATTTACCTGGAGAAATAGTTGAAGTAATTAAAGAGGGAATGGTTATTTCTACTATTGATGGAAGTGTTGTTTTTACTGAAGTTAAACCCTTTGGAAAGAAATCTATGTCAGCTAGTAGTTATTTAAATGGGGTTGATAAAAATAGATTAATTGGACAGGTGTTACAATAATGAAAAAATATTTAAGCTTAGCAAAGGAAATTTATCATAGTCCAAGAGGAAAAGCAATTTACTTCTTTGCATTTTACTTTTTTTTCTTTTTATTTCTTATGATTTTTTTCCGTGTAGGGAATAAAAGTACTTATTCATCTTCTGATTATGAGGAAGGTTCTTCTATTTATTATAATCAAAATCAATTAATTAGTGAAAATTATTCTTATAAATATCGGGTTGTTTTAGATGGAGTTAGTTCTTCATATGAAGGCAAAAGAAATAAAAATAGGGATGTTTTTCAGTATTTAGATAAGTCATATTTTGTGGAAGATGATATTTTTTATTGTAGAAGTGATATTGGTTGGAATAAATGTGAAAATGTTGTTTTATTTGAAGATTTTTTTAAAGCATCATCTATTTCTAAGATTTTGTCTTTAGCAACTTATTCTTCTAAAACGGAATATGAAAGTGGTAAAGTTACATATTATTATTTATTATCTAGCAATACTATTAATCAAAAGATTCATGGTATTGATAGTGATTATATGGAACAAGGAAATTCAATTGCTGTTCAAGTGAATGAAAAAGGAGCAATTACTGGTATTCATTATATATTGGATAGCTATTGTAAGGTTAATTCTTTATGTACTGATTCTTTAGAGATTAATTATTTGTTTGATGAGATTGGGAAAATAGATTATATTGAAAGACCTGTGTAAGTTAGGTAGTGGTATTATGAAAAACATTTATGATTTAACAAGAGAAGAAATGGAAAATATTTTTATAGAGATTGGTTCTAAAAAATTTCATGGAGATCAATTGTTTTCATGGTTGTATGAAAAAAGAATTTCATCTTATTCTATGGTTACTAATATAAAAAAAGAAATATTAGATGAAATTTCTCTTATGTATTCTATTGATTCTTTAAAGATTGTTGATGTGCAAAATGATAAAGATGTTTCAAAGTTTTTATTTGAACTTTTTGATATGGAGCATATTGAAGCAGTTTTAATGAGACATGATTATGGTTTAAGCCTATGTATTTCTTCAGAAGTTGGATGTAATATGGGATGTCAATTTTGTGAGTCTGGGAGAAGAAAAAAAGTTAGAAATCTTGAGGTTCATGAAATGGTATTACAAATATTAATGATTGAAAATATTTTAAAGGAAAGAATTAGCCATGTTGTTGTTATGGGGATTGGAGAACCATTTGACAATTATGATAATCTACTTTCTTTTTTTAGAATTATTAATGATCCGAAGGGGTTACAAATTGGAGCTAGACATATAACTGTTTCTACATGTGGAATAGTTCCTAAAATATTAGAGTTTAGTGATTTCCCTTTACAAGTTAATTTGGCTATTAGTTTGCATGCTCCAAATAATAGTATTCGAGATAGGTTAATGCCTATTAATAAAGTATATTCTATCGAAAAAGTAATGGATGCAATTGATATCTATATAAAGAAAACAAATCGTAGAGTTACTTTTGAATATATTTTATTAGAAGGTGTTAATGATAGAAATGAGGATGCTTTAGAATTATCTAAATTGGTTAAAGATAAAAATTGTTATATTAATTTAATTCCATATAATGAAACAAATAATTTTGGATATAAAAGGACAAAACCTATTCAAATTATGAAATTTTATGATATACTTAAGAAGAATAATGTGAATGTAACGATTCGAAAAGAATTTGGTAGCAAGATTAGTGCTGCTTGTGGGCAACTTAGAAGTAAGAAGGAGGAATTATGAAATCGTTTTATTTAACTGATGCTGGAATGGTTCGAAGTCATAATGAGGATAGTGTTATTATCGTAAAAAATGATGATGATGAATATTTGATGGCAATTGCTGATGGAATGGGTGGGCATTCAGCTGGAGAAGTAGCTTCGGCAATTGCTATAAATTTTTTAGATACACATTTTAAAAATACTTTTCATAAAATGAGTAAGGTTGATGCTGTAAATTGGATAAGAGATTCTGTTGATGAAATTAATACATTAATATTTCAACATGAAAAGACTCATCCTGAAAGTAAGGGGATGGGGACAACTCTTGTTATGGCTATTTTGACTAAAGATTATTTATTGTTTGGTAATGTTGGAGATTCTTCTGGGTTTGTTATGAAAGATAAAAAACTTCATAAAGTTACTTATGATCATACATTAGTTAATTTGCTTGTTAGTGCTGGTGAATTGACAAAAGAAGAAGCATCGGTTCATCCTAAAAAAAATGTTTTAATGAAAGCCTTGGGGGCATCTTTGGAAGTTGATGTAGACATATTTGATTGTGATATGGATATTTCTGAAATTCTTTTATCTAGTGATGGACTTACAGGAATGTTAGAGAGAGAAAATATTGAAAAAGTTCTTTTAGGAGAAGGAACTGTTGAAGATAAAGTTTTGAGACTTATTCAAAAAGCAAATAATAGGGGTGGATCAGATAATATTTCGGTTGCTTATTTAGTTTTCAATGAAGAAGGTGAAGATAAGTGATTACTAAGGGTCAAAAAATCAATGATCGTTATGAAGTAATACGTTCTATTGGAGAAGGTGGAATGGCAAATGTTTATTTGGGATATGATACTATTCTAGATAGAAATGTTGCAATTAAGGTTCTTCGTGGAGATTTATCTAATGATGAAAAATTTGTTAGAAGATTTCAGCGTGAAGCTTTATCAGCTTCCTCTCTTGCTCATCCAAATATTGTTGAAATGTATGATGTTGGAGAAGATGATGGGACTTATTATATTGTAATGGAATTTGTTGATGGAAAAACATTGAAACAGTTACTAAAAAAACGTGGGACTCTTACATTGAGTGAAGCTATTGACATTATGAGTCAATTAACAGATGGTATGGCTCATGCTCATGATTCTTATATTATTCATAGAGATTTGAAACCTCAGAATATTATGATTAAAGATGATGGCCAAATTAAAATAACTGATTTTGGTATTGCAATGGCATTAAATTCTACCCAATTGACTCAAACTAATTCTGTAATGGGAAGTGTTCATTATTTGCCTCCTGAGCAAGCTAGTGGAAAAGGATGTACTATTAAAAGTGATATTTATTCTATGGGAATTATTTTTTATGAGTTGTTGACTGGAAATTTACCATTTCGTGGAGATAATGCTGTAGAAATTGCTTTAAAGCATATGAGAGAACCACTACCTTCTTTAAGAGAGGAAAATCCTGAAATTCCACAGAGTATTGAAAATATTATTCGTCGAGCAACTGCTAAAAATCCTAAAAATCGTTATGAAAGTGCTCGTAGTATGCATGAAGATTTACTTACAGCGCTTGATGATAGTAGAATGAATGAAGAAGTTTATCAATATAAATATCCTGAAAATGAAAATGAGGGAAAAAAAGGACGTAAAGCATTAAATGAAAATGATGATGATATAGAAGAGGAATTAGGTGATAGTAATAATAATGATATAGAAAATAATAATAGTATTGACCCAGAATTACAAGAAGAAAAGAAAAATATGAGGCTTATCATTATTCTTGGTATTATATTTGCTTGTATATTAATTTTGCTTTTTATTCTTTTCTTTATTGTACCAAAACTTTCTAATGGGAAGGCTGCTACTATTCCAAATTGTCAAAATTTGAAAGTTAGTTCTTGTGAGAAAAAACTTCAAGCTGCTGGATTTGTTGTTAATACAAAAATTAAAAGTGTTTCATCAAATACAGTTGATAAAAATAGAGTTGTTAAAACAGATCCTTCTAGTGGAAGAAGTATAAAAAAGGGTACAAAAGTTACTATTTATAAGTCTTTAGGTGATGAAAAAATTATTTTAGAAGATTATACTGGACAAAATGCTAATTCTGTAAAAACTTTATTAGAAACAAAATATGAGTTAGTTGTTACTATTGAGAAAAAAGAATTGGATAGTGCAGATAAAGAGTATGATGATGATGAGATAATTGGTCAATCTCTAGAAGCAGGTAGTGAGGTAAAAAAAGGAGATAAACTTACTTTATATACTCCAAATATTGTTGATAAAATACCTGATATGGTTGAAGAAGGTTGGACTATTAGTGATGTTGAGGCTTTTTGTAATAAATATGGGTTAGTTTTAGAAAAAACGGAACAAGAAACTTCTGCATATTCTGAAGGAACTATTATTTCTCAAAATTTACCTAAAGGACGTTCTATTGTGAAAGGAATGACTTTACGTATTGTTGTTGCTATAAAACCAAAGGTAAAGGAAACACCTAAACCTGCAAATAATTCAAATAGTAATAATAGTAATAATAGTAATAATGATAGTAATAATAATTCTTCAAATGTAGACTCTGGAGAGAATGGTTCTTCAGGAGAATCTAATAATGGTAACAGTACAAATACAGAGTAGGGGGATTGTATTAATTGAAGGGACAAATTGTAAAAAATAGTAGTGATTTATATTTTATCAGTTTTGAGGATAAAATTTATCCTTGTAAGTGTCGTGGTATATTTCGAAAGGAACATATTACTCCAGTAGTTGGGGATTATGTTCTTTTCAATAAGGATAAATTATTGGTAGAAAAAATATTAGATAGGAAAAATTATTTTGAAAGACCAAGAGTTAGTAATATTGATCAAGCTTTTTTGGTGACGAGTTTAAAAGAACCAGATTTATCATTGAATTTATTAGATAAATTTCTTTCTTTAATGGAGTTAAATCATGTTAAACCTATAATATGTCTTACAAAAAAAGATTTAGTATCTGATGATGAATGGATAAATTTTGAGGGAATAATATCTTATTATGAAAACATTGGTTATCAAGTAATATATAATACAGAAATAGAAAGAATAAAAAGGTTATTAAGTGGAAAAACTTCTGTTTTTACTGGTCAAACAGGTGTTGGAAAGAGTAGTTTATTAAATAGATTAAACCCTAATTGGAATTTAGAGGTTGGAGAAATATCAAAAGCATTAGGAAGAGGAAAACATACAACGAGAGTTGTGGAATTGTTTTCTATTAATGATGGTAAAGTTATGGATACGCCTGGATTTTCATCATTAGAGTTAAGAAATTATAAAAAAGATGAAATTCGTTCTTCTTTTTTAGAGTTTTCTCTTTATCCTTGTATTTATAAAGATTGTACTCATACTAATGAAGTAGAGTGTAATGTAAAAAAACATGTAATAAGTCATGATATACTAGAGAGTAGATATGAAAATTACTTAAGTTTTATTAAGGAGGAAAAATAATGAAGAAAGTTAGTGTTTCTTTTTTAAGTAGTAAAAATATCCCTCAAGATTTAAGAAAGTTAAATGATACAGATGTAGATTTTATTCATGTGGATATTATGGATGGTAAGTTTGTTAAGAATAAAACGATGCCTTTTTCAGAAATGAAAAATATTTATAAATATACTTCTAAAAGATTAGATGTTCATTTAATGGTGGAAAAACCTTCTAAGTATATTCCTTTATATGCTGAACTTAATACAGAGTTTATTACTTTTCATGTTGAGGTAGAAGAGGATATTGTTGCTTGTTTAGAACTTATTAAAAGTTATTCAATAAAATGTGGGTTAGCAATTTCACCTGATACGAAAATTAGTGAGTTAATACCTTATTTACCTTATTTAGATGAAATTATTGTTATGAGTGTTGTGCCAGGAGAAGGAGGACAAGAGTTTATTCGAAGTACTGAGTCTAGGATTCAAGAACTTAGAGATTTAATTGATTCTTATCAATTTCCAATTTTGATTAATGTTGATGGTGGATTGAATAATGAGACTTGTAAGTACTGCAGTTTAGCAGATATTATAACTAGTGGAAGTTATGTTGTAAAAAGTGAATCTTTTCAAGAAAAAATTTCTAGTTTACGAGATTGATGTATGATATAATTTTTATAGAATAGAGGTGGTTGTGATGAATAATGAGAATAATCAATCTAATTTTCAAAATGTAAATAATGTAAATCCAAATATAGCTCCTAATGTAAATGCTTCAAATCCTACACCAGTTAGTCCGGTTGTACAAAATGGTATTTCTCAGCCTACACCGGTTGATCCTGTTATACAAAACAGTATTCCTCAACCTACGGTAGCAGCGCCTATGCAAAATGCTACATTACAGAATGTTCAAAATCAGGTACCTACAAATAGTGGAGCTGTTCCTGCACCAAATAATCAACCTAGTAGTGATTATGTGCCTCCTAGTAAAGGCAAGGTATTCTTCATGTTTTTCTTTTTTGCTTTATTGATAGGGTTTGTGGAATTTTTACCAAATATAACTGAAATGATTCATAAATATCAGTCTGGAGAGAATCAAAAGCCTGTTGAGAAAATAGTAGATGGAAAACTTACTTGTACTTTAGAGAAGAGTAATGATAATTTTGATTTTAATTATACCGCTATTTTTACTTATTCTAATAATAAATTAGAAAGGTTATCACTTACTACTATTACAAAAGGAGATATTTCAAAGGATGCCAATCAATTAGATGAACTTGCTAATAAATGTTCACTTTTAGAAAAGAGTGTTGAGGATATAGATGAAGTTACTATTAGATGTAATTATACTGATGGTGAGTTAGAAGAAAAACAATCTTTTTCTTTAGGCTCATTAGATTATAAAAAATTAGATTCAGCTTTTTCGGAAGCAGGTGGGACTGTTCCTAATTATCAGTATGGAGATTCTATTGATTCTATTGAAAAAGAAATGAATGCATCTGGTTATACTTGTAATCGTTCAGCTAAATAATTAAAATAACCAAAACTAGTTAGTTTGGTTATTTTTTTTGATTAGAAGTATCAATAGTTTTAATAATTTATTATATAATTATAAATACTGTTTATAATATTTTTTGTGTTAGTTTTGTTATAATATTTGGTAAGGAGATTAAATCAATTTAAAATTGGAGCAAAATATATTGTGCCTACAAATATATCTATGGTGTATGGAATACTAGAACAAGATAAATAGTTTTTAAGAGATATATTGTTTTTTTCTATTAGAGATATGATAAAATACTTGTAGTAGGAGTTTTTATGAAACGATTATATATTTATTTTAATTCATTGTTAGTAGTTATCATTTTGGGACTTATTTTTTTACAACCCAGTAGTGTAAGTGTTTCCTTTTCTTCTTTAGAAAAAGGTATTCCTTCTAGTTCGACTTTTTCAGTTAATACTAAAAGAGAAGATAGTGTATTTCATGTGCTTTTTTCTAATTTGAAAACATCTCTTCGTTCTTCAGCTGCTCCATCAAACGTTTTATCTGATGTGTTGGAAACTCAAGTAGGAACAATGTCGGCTTATGGGTTAGACTGTAAGGGATGCTCTGGAAGAGTTGGAGCAGGCTATGATGCTCGTGGAAATAATGTTATGTATCATGATTCTCTATATGGTGATTTACGTATTGTTGCTGGAGATAAAAAGTATCCATATGGTACAGTTATTCGAGTAGTAAATAGTAAGATTGGAACTTTTAATGTTATAGTTTTAGATCGTGGTGGAGATATTGGTATAGGAAGAAGATATATGTTTGATTTATTATTTTTTTCTGAGGCTGAAGCATCTAAATTTGGACTTTCTCGTAATACTACGTTTGAAGTTTTAAGATATGGTTATTAGTTAATTAATAATCTTTTTTTTTACTTTGTTTATTTTTTAAATTTTGATATGATAGTATGGAGGTGTTTAAGATGAATGAACAAATAATAAGAGAGATAGCAAATAGTCTTTCAATTAAGGAAAAGCAAGTAGAAGTTGTCCTTCAATTGTTAGAAGAAGGAAATACGATTCCTTTTATTGCTAGATATAGAAAAGAAGCTACTGGAGCTTTAGATGAGGAAAGTATTCGTAGTATTAATGAAGTTTATGAATATCAGGTTAATTTATTAAAAAGAAAAGAAGATGTAATTCGTTTAATTGATGAAAAAGGTATGCTTACTGATGAAATTAAAAATAATATTATGTCTTGTAGTAAATTGGTCGAAGTAGAAGATATTTATCGACCATATAAAGAGAAGAAGAAATCTAAAGCTACTGAGGCTATTGCGAAAGGATTAGAAGGTCTTGCTAAAATGATAATGACTTTTCCAAGTACAGGAGATTTTGAACATTTAGCAAGTAAATTTATTAATGATAAAGTAAAAAGTATAGATGAAGCAGTAGAAGGAGCATCTTATATTATTGCAGAATGGGTTAGTGATAATGCTTATTATCGTAAATGGATACGTAGTTATTTTTTTAAAAATGGAGTAATTATTTCTAAAATGAAAAAGGATGCAGTTGATGATGGTAAAATATATGAAATGTATTATGATTATCAAGAGAGTATAAAAAGTATTAAGCCTCATAGAGTTTTAGCTTTAAATAGAGGAGAAAAAGAAAAAATTTTAACTATTTCTATTGATGTAAATAAAGATGAAATATTTGCTTATTTAGTTAAAAAAGTGATTAAAAACGAAAAAAGTTTTGTTACGGATACGGTTCGATTAGCCATACGTGATTCTTATAAAAGACTTATCTCTCCTTCTGTTGAAAGAGAAGTTCGTGCAGAGTTATCTCAAAAAGGAGAAGAGTCGGCTATTGAAAATTTTGGTAAAAATTTAGAAGCATTATTGCTAACTCCTCCTATGAAAGAGCAAGTAGTCTTAGCTTTTGATCCGGGATATGTTAATGGATGTAAATTGGCTGTTATTGATAAGAATGGTAATTATTTGGATAGTGTTGTTATTAAACCATTTTTAAAAGGAAAAGAATCTGAAATGATAAAGAGTTCTAAAAAGATTGTTTTAGATTTAATTTTAAAATATCATGTTGATATTATAGCAATTGGAAATGGAACTGCATCTAGAGAGTCTGAAAAGTTTTGTAGTGAGTTGATTCGTGAAAATAATCTTTCTTGTAAATATGTAATTGTAAGTGAAGCTGGTGCCTCTATTTATTCTGCTTCTCCTTTAGCAATTGAAGAGTTTCCTGATTTAGCAGTTGAAAAAAGAAGTGCAGTAAGTATTGGAAGAAGATTACAAGACCCTTTAGCTGAACTTGTAAAAATTCCTCCAGAGGGTATTGGAGTTGGTTTGTATCAACATGATGTTAGTCCTTCTAAATTATCAAAATCTCTTGATTTTATTGTTGAAAAATGTGTAAATAGTGTAGGAGTTAATATTAATACGGCGTCATCTGCTTTGCTTTCTTATGTTTCTGGTATTACTAAAGCTTCTATTAAAAAAATATTGGATTATCGTTCTAAAGTTGGAAAAATTACTTCTAGAGATGAGATTTTAAAGAAAAAAGTATTATCCGATAAAGCATATTTACAAGCAATTGGTTTTTTAAGGATTCCTGATGCAGAAAATGTTTTAGATTCAACTGCTATTCATCCAGAAAGTTATGAACTTGCTATGAAATTATTAGAAGAAATTAATATGGATATTAGTAAAGTTGGTACTGCTGAAATAATTGAGGCATTAGATAAAATAGATAAAAATAAAATGCTTGATATTTTAAAAACAGATAGTTATACTTTGGATGATGTTATTTCTTCATTAAAAAAACCAAATCTAGATCCTAGAGATGAATATCCACAACCAATATTAAAAAGTGATGTTTTAGATATAAAAGATTTAAGTATTGGGATGAAATTACAAGGAACAGTTAGAAATGTTGTTGATTTTGGTTTGTTTATTGATATAGGACTACACGAAGATGGACTTGCTCATATTTCAAAACTATCTACTCAATATGTGAAACACCCTAGTGATTTATTTAATGTTGGGGATATTGTAGACTGTTATGTTGATGATATTTCACTTGAGAAAAATAAAGTTAGTTTAAGCTTAATAGAGCGATAATAGTTGCTCTTTTTTTTCCTTTTTTCTTTTGATATAATTCTTATGAGGATGAGAATATGAAAAAAATATATTTTGTAATGTTATTCGTATTGTTTATATTTCCTATTACTATATTTTCTAAAAATAATATTTTATCATTGGTAGAAGATAAAGGATATTTATATTATGATCAAAAATATATAAAGGATAAAGATTTTACTATTAGAATAAAGGAAAATGAAACATATAAAAATATTTTTACTATAAAAAATGATACTACTCATTCTTATCCATTATATTTTCTTTTAGAGTCTAATTCATTTGAAGAGGCTAATGATGATATATTAGATTATTTAATGATAAGTATTAAGCGTGATGGGAAATTGATATATAATGGAAGTGCAAATATTTTTAACTATTCTTCTGATAGTACAAAGTTACATGAATTTGTTTCTTTGAATAAATTTACTAGTAGAAGTAGTTCTAATATAGAGATTGAGTTAAAAATGTCTGATGACTTTTCTCAATATAAAGACTCATATACATATGTTACTTTTTTGTTTTATGCTGATGGAGAAGATAATGAAAAATTATTATTAAATCCATATACTAGAGAAATGTTTTATAACTATTTAGATGTTTGGATATTTTGTTTATTTTGTATATTTGTTTCTTTTATTATTTTAACTATTATATTTATACGTAAAAGAATGAGAAAAAAGAGAATTAAAAGCGGAGAAAAAAATAAAAAAGAATCATCTTGATTCTTTTTTAGTATAGTAGAGTGATTTTTCTACCATTTGTTTTTATAAAACCTTCTTCTTTTAAATAATTTATTTCTCTTGTCATGGCACTTCTATCTACTGATAAGTAGTTTGCTAGTTCTGTGAAGGTTATAGGGATAGTAAATGATTTATTTCTTATTGGACCTGCTTGTAATTTAAAATATTCTAGTAATTTATCTCTAGTTGTTTTTTGAGTAAGTAATTCTATTCTACTATTTTTTATGCTTACTTGTTCACTTAATAGTTTTATAAGATTTTTGATAAATAAGATATAAGAATCTGTCTTGATAATTTCATCATTTGTTATTTGATTATATTCAATGAATGTGATTTGTGTTTCTTCTTTTGTTATACAGGATACTTCTTCATTTTTTATAGATGAAGTTAAACTACCAAATATTTCTCCTTGACTAATAGTATCAATAATTGTTGTATTCCCATCATAATCACTTCTTTCTAATTGGACAGTTCCAGTGTCAACTAATGCTATAAAATCATCTCTCTTTACATTTGACAATATATTTACATTTTTTGGATATTTTATGGTGTTAGCCTTCAAAATCCTTTTTAATTTCTCGATATTTTTGTCATTGATATTTTCAAATAAATTAGTCATTTTTTTCCCTCCTAAAAAAATTTTATCAAATTTTGTAAAATGTTGCAAATGCAACAAAATAAAAATAAATAATAGGGTTATAATGAATTTGTAATTTTAAAAAAAAGGTCAAAGGAGAAGTATAATATGAAAGTTATTAAAAGAGATGGACATATGGTTGATTGGTGTCCTGAAAAAGTTGAAGAAGCTGTTTCTAAGGCTAATTTAGAAGTAGAAGAAGAAGACCGTGCATCTTCTATTCAAATAAAGAACATTATCAAGTATATAGAGAGACTTGGTAAAAAAAGAATACTAGTTGAAGATATTCAAGATATTATAGAAATGAAATTAATGTCAATTGGAAAATATGAACTAGCTAAAAGATATATAACTTATCGTTATACTAGAGAATTAGTTCGTCGTAGTAATACTACTGATCAATCTATTAAAGAGTTAATTGATGGAGAAAATGAATATTGGAATACTGAAAATTCTAATAAAAATGCTAAAGTTGTTACTACTCAAAGAGATTATTTAGCTGGTATTACTAGTACAGATATAACTAGACGTTTTTTACTTCCAGAGGATATTGTTCGTGCCCATGATGAGGGTGTTATTCATTTTCATGATGCAGATTATTTTGCACAAAATGCACTACATAATTGTGATTTAATCAATCTTGATGATATGTTACAAAATGGTACTAATATTAATGGAGTTATGATTGAAAAGCCACATAGATTTTTAACAGCTATGACAATTGCTACCCAATTAATAACGGCAGTTTCTTCTTCACAGTATGGTGGAGCAACTATTACACTTACTCATTTGGCTCCTTTTGTACGTAGTAGTCGTGAATTTTATGAGAAAAAGTATAAAGCTCGTAAATTAACAAAAGCTCAAATTGAAAAATTTGTTGAAGAAGATTTACATAAAGAAATTGTTGATGGTGTTCAAACTTTCCAATATCAAATTAATTCTATGACAACTACTAATGGGCAAGCACCTTTCTTAAGTGTTTGTATGTATTTAAATGAGACGGATGAGTATAAAGATGAGCTTGCTATGATAATAGAGGAAGTCCTAAATCAACGTATTGAAGGTATGAAAAATGAAAAGGGTGTTTATATTACTCCTGCTTTTCCTAAACTATTGTATATCTTAGAAGAAGATAATATTAATCCTAAAGGAAAATATTATTACTTAACTAAACTTGCTGCTAAATGTACAGCAAAAAGAATGGTTCCAGATTATATTTCAGAAAAAGTTATGCTTGAATTAAAGAAAAATGAAAATGGAGAAGGAGACTGTTATCCATGTATGGGATGTCGTTCTTTCTTAACACCAGATAGAAGTATTTCTTTAGGAAATATTGCTAAAGCTAAAAACTATGTTCCTGGAAAAGGAAAATATTATGGCCGCTTTAATCAGGGCGTTGTTACTATTAATTTAGTTGATGTTGCTTTATCTAGTGATAAAAATATGGATGATTTCTGGAAGATAATGGATGAACGTTTGGAATTATGTCATAGAGCGTTACAAATTCGTCATAAAAGACTTTCTAAAGTAACTAGTGATGTAGCTCCTATTTTGTGGCAGCATGGTGCATTAGCTCGACTTGAAAAAGGAGAGTCTATTCATGAATTATTACATCATGGGTATTCAACTATATCTTTAGGATATGCGGGTCTATATGAATGTGTAAAATATATGACAGGACATTCTCATACTGATAATGGAAAAGGTAAAGAGTTTGGGCTTGAAGTTTTACAATATTTAAATGATGCTTGTAAAAAATGGAAAGCAGATGAGGATATTGACTACTCTGTATATGGAACTCCAATTGAATCTACAACTTATAAATTTGCTAAAGGATTAAGAGAAAGATTTGGTGTTATTAAAGGAATTACGGATCGTGATTATATTACTAATAGTTATCATGTTCCTGTATTTGAAGAAATTGATGCATTTACTAAGTTAAAATTAGAAAGTGAATTTCAAAAATTATCACCAGGTGGAGCTATTTCTTATATAGAAACTGCTGATTTAAATGGAAATATTGATTCTGTTTTAGAAGTAATTAAATTTATATATGATAATATAATGTATGCTGAATTAAATACAAAGTCTGATTATTGTCAAGCTTGTGGATATTCTGGTGAAATTTTAATTGATGAGAATCTTGAATGGTATTGTCCAAATTGTGGAAATCGTGACCATGATAAATTAAATGTTGCAAGACGTACTTGTGGATATATAGGTACTAATTTCTGGAATAAAGGAAGAACTCAAGAAATTAAAGAAAGAGTTGTTCACTTAGATAATAAGGATGCTGCTTAATTATGAGATATAATAAGATAAGAAAAATGGATATTGCGAATGGGCCTGGAGTTCGCGTATCCATCTTTTTTCAAGGATGTGCTTTTCATTGTAAAAATTGTTTTAATCCGGAGACTTGGGATTTCCTAGGCGGCAAAGAATTCGGAGAAGAGCAGATTGAAGAAATATTAAGGCTTGCTGAAGGTGATCATATTACAGGATTATCTATTTTAGGTGGAGAACCTATGCATCCTAAAAATATTGAAGCTACTACTATGCTTGCTAAAAGATTTAAGGAAAAATATCCAAATAAAACGATTTGGGCATGGTCTGGTTTTTTATTTGATGAGTATATTCATGATAAAGAAGTAGCAAAATATTTAGATGTTTTAGTAGATGGCCAATTTGTCGATGAACTTCGTAATCCTATGTTAAAGTGGAGAGGTTCTGCTAATCAGAGAGTCATTGATGTACAGAAGTCTTTAAAAAATGGAGATATTGTGTTATATTGTGATTAAGTTTATAGGATATTTATATGAGTTTAAATTATGATAATGAAAAAATAAAAGCATTAGCAGAACAATTGCAAAGTGAGGGAGATTATTTTTCAATAGTTTTAGATGTTATGCAATGGAAATTTTTAGTTTTACCTAGATTCGAGCAATTGATGCTTGCTGATTATATTTAGAAATATAAGGTTACTATGTCAGGTTTGAGTGAAGTGGAATATAGAAGATATTTAGATATAAGTCAAACTTATAATCGATTAAAAGACTTTTATAATATGAGAGTTCCTGAAATAGAAAAATATGCAAAACATGATATAATTCTTCAAAATGATTATGAATATAATATAAACTTATCTATTGATGAGGCTTGTAAAACTTATTGTTCTGTTGATAAAGAAAGAGCTGAAGAAATTAATAGAATAATTAGTGATATTGAAAAAAGCGCAGTTCATTGTGAAAAAGATATTAAAGATGCTTATAGAGGAGATTTGGCAAGTCAACTTGGAATGAACAGAGAAATATTTGAAAATAAAGCTGCAGAAGCAGATGAAAGATTTAAGGCACTATTTGAACAAGCAAAGGGTTTTATAGACAGAAATGCTGGTTTAGTTTCTGATTTAAGAAACATGACATCAGGTGACATGGATGATAATGATGATTCTAAAGAAACAAGTGCGAAATATCATTAGTTTGTATTTAATTGGAGGTTTTTATGAAGAAGGTTAGAGGTTTTGAGATAGCTAAAGGATGGGAAGATAAAGATATTCATATTCCTATTAGAAAGACAGCAAGGGCTGCTGCATATGATATTGAAGCTGCGGAAGATATTGATGTTCCTGTTTATAAACCGGGAATTAAACCAACATTTATCCCAACTGGTTTAAAAGCTTATTGTCAAGATGATGAATGTTACTTTTTGATGAATCGATCTGGAGGTCCAAAAAAAGGATTTTTAACTCCTCATGGTGTTGGCTTAATAGATGCGGATTATTATGAAAATCCTGAAAATGATGGTCATTTTTTGGTTCAGGTATTTAATTGTAGTGACAAGGTTATCCATGTAAAAAAAGGTGATGCAATTGCTCAAGTTATGTTTACTAAATTTTTAATATGTGATGGTGATAGAGCTACGGGAATAAGAAAAGGTGGATTTGGATCTACTGATAAAAAGTAAAACAGTTATGAAACTGTTTTTTCTTTTGATTTTTTATTGTTTTAGTTTATAATATATTGCTAAACGAGGTGGTATTATGTCTAGTGATACTTTGAGAAAAAGATTACATGATAGAGATTTGCGTTTAAAGAAAGAACATGATCAATTAATACAAAAGGTTTATCATGAGACATTTCTTCTTTATCAAGAGGGTAAAATTGAAGAGATTAATAAAAAAATTATACCTAAATTAATTGAAATAGGGGACTCTTCTCTTATTGCTAGTATTGTATCTGATTTTCCTAAATGTAATATAAATTCTTTATCTATGGCTTTTATTAATAGTAAACCATTTCTTAAGAAAAGTTCTAAGATATATGATTTATTTACTTTTGTAACAGAGGAAAATATTGATAAAATTAATTTTAATTATATTGTTTCTACTATTGTTTATTATACTTTTGAGGATTTGTTTTTTGAAATTCGTTTGGCATTAGATTTTATTTATGAATATATTAATAGGTTTACTAAAGCTCAACTTGATTTGATACTTTCTCGTTTAATATGTAAAATTCAAGATGCACCTGATTATGTACCTGCTTATTTGCTGTATTCAGATATTGTTAAAGTACCTAGAATGAATTTTGATTTGATTTTATCTGGAGTTTTTTTAAATTCTACTCCAGATAAGGTTATTTATTTTGCTAAGAATCTTAATTATAGTAATTTTTATAAATTAATAGATGAAATAAAAAAGCGTAATCAAAAAAACTTATGGATTATTTTTATAAATATTATTTTGAATCCAATTATTTTGCTTCTTCAGATGATTTTATTTATGTTTTATTTATTTTTGGAGATGACTATATTAATCGTTATCTTCAGTATAAGCAAAGTGAGACTTATCAAACTTTACATGTTAAAAGTTTAAAAATAGAAAAAAAGTTGGGTGATTTAAATGGAAAGAAATAGAAAAATAATTAGTGAAAAAATAGAAGACGATGAATATAATGTATTTTTTCAAGAGATGGTTTTGGCAGAGAGAAATTATCATAAAAATGAAGAAGCCTTTAACGAACACGTAAATAATATTTTGAATATGAAAAATCCGGATTATATATATCGTATTTTTCTAAATTCTTTAAAGAATGAAAAAAACATATCTTTTTTAGAAACTTTTACTTCTATTGATACTATTATTCAAAATAGTGTAAGTAATAGTAAAAGTGATATTTTTGATGAAATGCGAATACTTCAAGATGAAGTATTGAATTCTATTTATACTTCCGATATTTTAGATGTTTCTAAATGTACATTGCAAATGATTTTACATAAAATTAATGAATTTAATATTAAATATATGCTTGAACATGATGATGTTTTTTCTTTTAAAGTATTTAAAAAGGGGATAGGGGATTAGTATGGTATATTCTAGTAAAAGTGCTTATAGTAGAAAACTAAAAAAAGTAAAAGAGGCTTATCAGAATAAACATATGGATATTGCTTTTTATTATATTAAAGATATTTTTAATAATCATTTTGATTATATTGATAATTTTTATATGGAGTTAAGTAAATTTAATTATGATAAAAATATTTTAATATTAATTTCTAAGTTACAGGAAATAGAAAATGTGAATTTTAATTTTGTTATTAATTCCTTATATATGATTTATTCTAGTTGTTATTTACCTTCTGAGGATTATGAAGAGGAAGATGATTATACTGCTTCTTTTGAATTTGAAAGAATTTTTTATTTTTATAATAATATTATGAATAAAGTAAATGATATTAGTCTTAAATATCTTGTTGATATTGCATTAATAGTTTTATCTCATGATAATTCTTCTAATGTTATTAGTAATTATGTATCTTTAGGGAAATTGAATCAGAAAGAATTACTAAATGTTTCAGACAGTTTTTATTTAAATAAAAGTGCCTCTCTTTATCCTTTCTTTTTACATTATTTTCCAGAAATACCACTTGATAATTATAATTCTAAAATATTATTGTCAGATAATCCAAAGTTACTTTATAAATATGCTTGTGAAGTAGAAAATGCTCCAATAGAGAAATTAATTGATAGAGTTATAGAAATTAAAAGCTGTAAATATATTCATCTTTTTGCTAGAGACTTTTGTAAATGTTTGGATAAACTTACTGATGCTATTATAAAATATGGTACAGCTTTAGATATTTATAATTTTTCTTTAGATGTTCGAAATGTAGATATCAATAAAATTACGGATAAACTTATTCAAGTTGGTGATATAGAACTTCTTATAAAATATATTACTAATGTTAGAGGAGTAAATATAGATAAAGTACTAAATATTATTGATCATTCTATAATTATAGGTACATGTAATTATTCTATATTAATTGCATTAAAAAGTGATAAGTTAGCTATATCTCAAAAAGTAGTCTTATTATTTCAAATGGATTCAAAAAGTATTATTAAATTTCTAAAAAATAATAAATATTTAAATGAGTATTTTAAAGAAATATTTAATACGAAATATATACTTCTATTAAGACTTTATTTTCTTAATGATTTAACAATTGATGACTTTTCTTATTTTGTTAATCATTTAGAAGATGAGTATAAAAATGAACTTTTATCTTTCTCATCTGTTACTAATATGATAAATAATAGTATACAATTAATAGATAATGATTGTGATGATTATTTTAAAATATATAAGGTTCGTAGACAAATATCTTGTATTATTAACCAATTATCTATTGATAATAATGATTATAAAAATATTATGGAATTATGTTATAAAAAAACTAATATTTTATTAGCAAATTATATAATAGAAAATAATGATTCGGATGACTTTGATATTTCTATTAAAATAAAAAGTAAATTCTAATTTTAGAAGGTTTTGTCGAAACGATAGAATCTTTTTTTTGTTTGAAGTATAGTGTATTTAGAAAGGAGGACAATGGAAGAATTATTGAAGTATGATGGACTAATTTATAGTATTATTAATAAATATCCAAATAGATTTGATAGAGAAGAATTATATCAAGTATCTATGATTGGGTTAGTTGATGCATATAATCACTATGATCAAAAATATCAAACTAAGTTTTCTAGTTTTGCATACTATTATATAGTTGGGGAAATTAATAAATATATTAGAGAAAGTAGTGGAATAAAAGTTAGTAAAGAATTAGTTCGTTTAAAAAAGAAGGTATTAGAAGCGAAGGAGATGTTGGAACAAAAATTAGGAAGAGAGCCTTCAACAATAGAAATATCATTGTTCTTAGATATTGATGATAAATTAATAGATGATGCGTTATTAGCAACAGATGAAATTGAAAACTTAGATGATGAAATTAACTTTATTCATACATTTGATAATACTTGTGCAGAATTATTAGATTTAAGGGATGAAATAGATAAATTGCCCTATGATGAAAAACAAATTATAATAGCAAGATATTATCAAGAACTTACTCAGATGGAAACTTCTAAAATACTAGGAATTAGTCAAGTACAAGTATCTAGAAAAGAGAGTAAAATATTACAAAAACTAAAAGAACAATTGTAACTTTTAGTTTTTTTGTATGTTTTTTTTTAATTTGTTAAGAATAATTATAGGTGATTAATTGTGAGAAATACGAAGTATGAAAATATTGCTTTAAGACATAAAGCAGTTGAAAAGAGGGGAGAAAATGCTTTTTTAGCGTTTATGAGTGGTGGCTTTATGGGGATGATTGCGGAAGGGATAATTGAATTTTTAATTTTTCAATTTCATATGAGTAGAGTTGATGCAGCTACTTTTATGATTGTGATTTTTATATTTTTTGCAAGTTTGTTTACTGCTTTAGGTTTCTTTGATAAGTTAGTTCAGAAATATAAATGTGGTTTATTAATACCTATTACTGGTTTTGCTCATTCTATGATTAGTTGTTGTTTAGATTATAAAAGAGAAGGTCCTATATATGGAATGGGTTCTAATATGTTTAAACTTGCAGGTAGTGTTATTTTATATGGAGTAGTTTCTGCATGGTTTTTTGGTATGATTCGCTTTTTGATAGGAGGGGTAGGATGACTTTTTATTATAAAAATGTTTATATAGAAGATACTTCTACTATTGTTGGACCTTATGAGAAAAAGGGACCTTTAAGAAAATATTTTGATAAGACATATTCTGATTTATATTTTGGAGAGAAGTCATTTGAAAAAGCAGAAGTCAAGATTGTTAAAGATGCTTTTGTTATGATTATGAAAAAATTAGGTATAAAAAAGGAGGAAATAGATATTGTTATAGGGGGAGATTTACTTAATCAAATAACGGCTTCTTGTTATGGAAGTGTTGGAATTGGAAATGGTTTTGTTGGGATATATGGTGCTTGTAGTAGTAGCGCTCTTGGAATTTTATTAGGGGCTAATTTTATAGAAAATGGTTTTTCTAAAAATGCTGCTTGTTTAGTATCTTCTCATAATATGACTAGTGAAAAACAGTTCCGTTATCCTACAGAATATGGAGCTCCAAGACCTGATTCGGCTACATTTACAGCGACGGGGGCAGCTGTTTGTTTTTTATCTAATGAAAAAACAGATGTGAGAGTTGAATGCGCTACATTAGGTAGAATTATTGATTATGAACAAAATGATCCTAATGATATGGGAAAAGTTATGGCACCAAGTGCAATTGATACTTTAAAAAAACACTTTGATGAAACAGGAAGAACTCCTATAGATTATGATCTTATCTTAACAGGAGATTTAGGAATTTATGGTAGGGAAATATTAAAAGATTATATGATGAAGACTTATCAAATAGATTTAAGTTATAATTATAATGATTGTGGAGTACTTCTTTATGATTTAGAAAATCAAAAGGAAGTAAAGGCTGGGGGAAGTGGACCAGTCTGTAGTGCATTAGTTATGTATTCTAAAATATATGATATGTTAAAAAAGAAAAAATTAAAAAGAGTACTTTTTTTAGCAACAGGGGCTTTGTTTTCGCCTACATTTCTATATCAAAAAGAAAATATTTATTCTATTTGTCATGCAGTAAGTTTGGAGGTTGTATAATGTATTTATTTTATTCTTTTTTATTCTGTGGATTTATTTGTATGATATCTCAAATTATATTAGACAATAGTAAATTAACTCCTGGTCATATTACTTCAATGCTTGTAGTAGTTGGAGCATTTTTAGATTCTTTTAGTATTTATGATCAAATTATTAAAATAGTTGGTGGAGGAGCTCAACTTCCTATTACAAGTTTTGGGCATTCTTTAATACATGGAGCACTTGCGAAAGCAGAGACTAGTGGATTTATGGGAATTTTTATGGGAATGTTTGATTTAACGGCTACTGGAATAAGTGCTGCTATTATTTTTTCATTTATATTTACTTTAATATTTAAACCTAGAAATTAATTTTACATGTAAACATAAAAAAAAAATTGTTTTCTATAGATATTATTTTTTATTGTTATATAATTATATTATAGAATGAGGTGAGTTTATGTATACTGTATACATGATATTAGCGTTTGTAATAGTTGTATCTTTTATTACAGGAAGTATTGTGCTTTATAGAGAACATAAACTTGAGAAAAAAGAAAAGCCAATTGTAAAGTCTCCTATAATAGTTGATGAGGAAATCATATGATTAAGAAATTTTTTCACTATTTATTAGATTGTTTAGAGACTGGGTTTTATACTATTTGCTTAGTATTGTCTAATGGCTTTTTTTTCTATTTTTATATTATTAGTTTATTCTTTGAAAAAGTATTTAAGTTATCAATTTTTAAAAAAGGAACCAATTTTTTTAAGAATAAACAAAAAGATCCTGTTGCATTTTTAATGATTGTTCTTGTATTGTTTATTGGAATATTTTTACATACATATTTGTATGTTGATAATACTGAAATAAAGTATGTTGATGAAGAAATATTAAAAGATGTTACTGATGAAGAAAAGTCTACTGTTCAAGAAAAAACAATTGAAAGTGATAAGGAAACTTACACTTCTAATGAGATTAATCTTTATAGAAAATTTGGTAAAATGAATATAAATTCTATTTCTTTTGATGAATTAAAGAGTGAATATAGTAATGTTGTTTCTTGGATTATGGTAGATGGAACGAATGTTAATTATCCAATTGTTCAAACTACTGATAATGATTTTTATTTAAATCATGATATTACGAAACAACCAAAGGGTAGTGGTTGGACATTTATGGATTATAGAAATTCTGTTAATTTGGATGATAGTAATACTATTTTTTATGGACATAATTTGTTAAATAAGACTGCTTTTGGAAGTTTATCTAATGTGTTTACAGATAAATGGTTTCAAAATTCTAATCATTATATTGTAGTTAGGACGCCTAATGGTAAGCATGTTTATCAAGTGTTTTCTTGCTACTACATAGATCCTGAAGTTTATTATTTACAAACTAATTTTTATAATAATAATGATTATCAAGTATTTTTAGATACGTTAAAGGGAAGAAGTAATTATAACTTTGGATTAGATGTTACTACTAGTGATAAGATTATTACTTTATCAACTTGTACAGACGATAATAAAGGAAGAAAAGTTATTCATGCAAAAATGGTTGAATAATATAAAACAATAAGGACTATCTTATTGTTTTTTTGTAGAAAGAAAACCACCGGATAGTCCGGTGGTTCTTTTATGCTTTAGC
>CAMVAN010000010.1 GCA_947165475.1 uncultured Caryophanales bacterium
TTACCAACGAAATATACTATAATTGGAGGTATCCTAATGAGGTAACAAAAGAAATACAAAAAATTGATATTGAAGAATTTAATTCAAAATTTTTTAATAGAAAAACCATATAAACTATTAAACGCATTAGAAGAAGAAAAGGAAAGAGAAAAAAAAGAAAGAGAAAAACAAAAAGTCAACCAAAAGAAAAGATTTGTACTATTTAATTAAGAAAGGAGTTAATTATGATAGAAACAGTTCCATTTATTAGTGATATAAACATCACTGAGAGAACAATTTTATATAGTGATAAAATATTAAACTTAAAAGAGAATGATATTCTACTCTGCATCACAACAATAAATAATATTAGTCCTTATATGTTAGAAAATAAAATAGAAGAAATATTTAATACCCATAAAGATGTTAATTACTACATGATCCAATACAATGAAAAAGATAAATTATTAATATTTTATACTTATGAACCATTAATAAATAATAATAAAACTATTATGAAACAAGAAAACTTAATAGATAATAATCTATATAATTACTATGAAGAAATTCAAAAAGAATTTTATAGTCTAAGTAAAATAGAAAGTATGATTCCTCTAAAAAATGAAAATACAGTATCACTACAAGACATTATTAATACATTTTATATTATGAATCAAGAATATGAAAATCAAATTAAAAATACAAAAACAAAATTTGCTAATCTTCTAATAAAAAGAGAAAAAAAACAATTAGAAAGTATTAACATAGAATTAAACTTTGATAAAGACGAAATAAAGTATTCCTATCACTTATCCGATAATGATGAAAATAGAATTTCATCTTTTAATTCTGAGCACTATAGAATAACAATAAAAATAATAAAAAATAAATTATTTTTAACAAATTTCTATAAAAATAGTAATGGAGAATATTATGAAGAAAATTATCAAAAAAATAAGATTTTAAAAAATTATGAAACTATAAAAGAAATAATAATAAATATTCTAAAATACAAAGAATTTAAAACAAAAATCGAACAAAAAATCCAGAGTATAAATAATAATATAATACTAAATATAAATAATTATTATGGAACTTATAATCTATACTATAAAAACAATAATCCTAATTTTAGTATAGAAATAAATGAAAAAGAAACAACAATAAATTCTGAGTCACTAGAATTATATCATTACTTATCAGAAAATTTAGATATTATTAAAGAACAATTATTCTTTAGAAAAACTGATTGTCCAATATGGATGCAAGAATATTGGGAAAAGAATAAAGAAACAAGAAAAGAATTTCCTAAAGATAATAAGGAAATGGAACCTGTAGTAAAAAAATTATCAGATGAAGAAGAAACAACATACGAAGATGAAACAACATACGAAGAACCTCAAATTGAAACAGAAAAAGTATATATAAGAAAAAGTTTATGGCCATTCAAAAAAAAATAAAACATACGAACATGTTTTATTTTTTTTAATGAGTTATTAAATATACTTCATCTTTTGTAAGTTCTCGACATTCTCCTAAAGCTAAATCACTAGGTAATTCTAAACTTCCCATAGAAACTCTCTTAAGTTCTAAAACACTTGCTCCAAAAGATTGAAACATTCTTTTTATTTGATGATACTTTCCCTCTGTCAAAGTAACATAACAAGAGTTATCATCTATTTTTTCAAGTATAGATGACTTACACTTTTCACCATCAAGAATAATTCCATTAGAAAAACCATCAATCATATCATTTGTAATAATAGAATCAATTATAACATAATATTTTTTCTTAATATGTTTTTTTGGAGATAAAATATTATGAGCAAAAATCCCATCATCAGTAAGTAATAAAAAACCAGTAGTATCCTTATCAAGTCTTCCAGCCGGAAATAAATGTCTATTTTGATAGGATTCTGGTACTAAATCAAGTACAGTCTTTTCATAATGATCGATGGTTGCTGAAACATAACCTTTTGGTTTATTTAAAACTAAATAAACATACTTTGATATTACTAATAATTCATCATCAATATAAATATTATCCTTCGAACTATCATATTTTTCTTTAGGAGAAACTACTACTTTATCATTTACTTTTACTTTTTTATTTTTAATCATTTTATGAATTTCATTTCTAGAAATACCAGTTTGATTTCCAATAATTTTATCAATTCTTTCTAACATATTTCCTCCTAATAAATAAAACTAAAGTTAGTATTAAATAAGAAAAATAAAAGTAAGAAAAGTAATTCACATACTTATTTCCATATAAAAAACTATTATATAATCCATGAAAAAGGACTGGTAATAATATACTCATTAAGAAATAGAATAACTTTATTTTACCTTTATTAATAGATGCCTCTTCTAATAATAATCCCATCCAATAAGTATTACATAAATGACTGAGAATTGCCGTAAAAGTTCTTCTAAAAATAGAATTTAATCCATACGGAATCATATAAAAAATAGTATTTTCATAAACGGCAAAAGAAAGACTAATAAGAAAAGTTGATGAGATATAATCAACATGAAAAATCTTATTAGATAAAAAACTAATAAACCATTTATATCCTTCTTCTATTATCGCCACTCCAAATACTGCATAAAATAATATTTCAAAATAATTAGAATAAATAACTTTTTTAAAATAAGAACCAATGTGCATTTCAACTCGATAAGATAAATAAGAGCCAATACATCCTAATATAAAGAATATAATAATAGTTTTATAATTTCTTTTAAAAGAATATTTTCTTATAAATAAAAAGAATAATAAAAAAATAAAAAAGGGAATCATCCCTACAAGATAAATCATAAAATCACCTTTGACACTTCATACAATAATAAGTTCCTCTTCCCCCTACTCGAATTTTAACAATAGGACTATTACAATTCTTACAAGACTCTCCTTCTCTTCCATGAATCATAAGTTCATTTTGAAATAATCCGTGTACGCCTTCACTACTAGTAAAACTTTTTATGGTAGTTCCTCCTAATTGTACCGCTCTATCTAATACTTTTTTGGTATTAGATAGAATACTATCACACTCTTCCAAAGAAATATCGCAAGCTTTTCTTAACGGACTAATTTTACTTAAAAACAATATTTCATCATCATAAATATTACCTATTCCACTAATAATACTTTGATCTAATAAAACAGTCTTAATAGGTAACTTTTTAGAATGAATTTTTTTGTATAAATAATCTTTAGTTAAGTTTTTATCATAATAATCATAGCCTAAATTACAAAGAGGAGGATCTAAATACAATCTATCTTTTTGAATTAAATACATTTTACCAAACTTACGAACATCATGATATCTCCAAGAAATATTATTATCTAAAATAAACTCAACATGTTCATGTTTTCCTAAATCTACTCCAACATCTCGAAAAGTAAATTTGCCTTCCATACGTAAATGAATTAATAAATAATAATCATCTAATTCTATCACAATAAATTTACCTCGAGAAAAAATTTGATAAATTTTTTGATTAGATATTTTATTTTGAAAATCAAAAGCTGGTATATTTCCAATAATATTATCCCAAAAAACATGACAACTAGAAATTTTCTTTCCAATAATTCTTTCTTCTAAAGCTTTACAAACAGTTATTACCTCAGGTTTTTCAGGCATAATACTCCTCCTTATTTTACTTTAGTAACACTTATTCTAATTTTAAAAACTATTTTCTTTCATTTTTTTGCTTTTTTTCCAAGTAACATCACCAATTAAGCTTTTATCAACATCCTTCTTAAAATAAAATTCAACTAATTGGTAATATCCAATTCCATCCACTTCGTATGAAATATCAGTCCATATTGACAATACTTAAATACACAAATTATTATAACTTTCTTCTATTTTTAAATTATTCTCCAAAAAAAAGTTAAAAATATTATACTACGATATTATATACAAATCAATAACAATTACTTAGCCTCATACCAATTATCACCTATTTCTATATCAACTTTTAAAGGTACATTTAATTGGAAAGCATTCTCCATAATATCTCGAACTAAACCTTTTACAACATCAACTTCATCTTTATGGACATTAAGAATCAATTCATCATGAACTTGAAGAAGAATTTTAGACTTCAATTTTTTCTCATTTAAAGAATCATATAATTCTACCATAGCCTTTTTTAAAATATCTGCAGCCGTACCTTGAATAGGTGTATTTAAAGCCATTCTCTCTCCACTACTACGGACCATATAATTCTTAGATTGTAATTCAGGAATTACTCTTCTACGATTCATCAAAGTCTTAACATATCCATTCTTATATGCCAACTCTTTCTCTCTTTCCATATATTCTGAGATTCCTGGAAAAGCCTCTAAGTATTGATCAATAAACTTTTTAGCTTCACTAACGTTAATTCCTAAATCCTCAGAAAGACCAAAGCTACTAATACCATAAATTATACCAAAGTTTACTGCCTTAGCAGTTCTTCTCATACTTTTAGTAACTTCATCAAGTGGAACATGATAAATATCAGATGCTGTCTTAGAGTGAATGTCTTTATTTTCAATAAAAGCATCCATCATTTGCGTAGCATTTGCCATAGAAGAAAATACTCTTAACTCAACTTGAGAATAATCGCTAGATAAGAAAACAGAATCATTATCAGGAATAAAAGCTTTTCGAACCATACGACTATACTCATCACGAGCAGGAATATTTTGTAAATTAGGGCTAATACTTGACAGTCTTCCTGTACGAGTTAAAGTTTGAGTATAAATAGTATGAATTCTACCATCATCTCTTATTTCATTTAATAAACCGACAGCATAATTAGAATAAAGCTTAGATAACATTCGATATTCTAATATTTTATCAATAATAGGATGAACAAAACTAACTTTATCTAATATATCTTTACTAGTAGAATACTTTCCATTTGTAACTTTTTTTGGATAAGGTATTTGCATATCTACAAATAAAACTTTAGATAACTGTTGAGGACTATTAATATTAAACTCTTGATTAGCTAAACTATATATTTCTTTTTCTAAAGAAATAATTTTTTCATTTAATTCATCACGTACATTTTCTAAATAATTTTTATCTACACGTATACCAGTAAGCTCCATATCAGCTAAAACATTAACAAGTCTCATTTCAATATCATAAAACAATTTTTCTTCATCATACTCAACTAATTTGTTTTTTAATTCATCAACACTATCATAAATAAACTTAGCCTTAGAAATCGTAAACTCATGAAGTTTTTCAGAACTTACATCAATTGGTCTTTTAATTGTACCATAAATATCTTCAAACTTTTCTATATCATATCCCATTGCATTCGCAACAAAACTAATATCATCTTTAACTTCATAATCACATAAATACGCAGCAATTGATGTATCAAATTGACAACTATTTATACTAATATCATAAGAATGAAGTAAAACAATACATTTTTTTAAATCATATGTATATTTTATATTATCTCCTTCAAAAAGATATTTATATTTTGTTATATCAGATTTATCAAGAAAATAACCAAACTTACCATCATAAAAACTAATACCTAAAATATCACTTTTACTATAAACTTCTCCCTTGCTTTCTATATAGAAAGAACAAGGCTTAGTAGTATCTAATTCTGAAATGGATTTTTCTATAACATTATTATTCTTAACTGGAAGAACTTCTACAGGAGATACATCTCCTAATAAATTATATTTTTTTAGTAAAGAATGAAATTCTAACTCTTCTAAGATTTTTTTTAATTTTAAAGATTGAATTCCAGTATATTTACAATCTTCTAAAGTAAATGGCAAAGAAATATCCTTAACAATAGTTGCAAGCTCCATAGATTTATAGCAAGCTTCTTTTCCATTTTCTAGCTTTTCTTTTATTTTACCTTTAATAGAATCAATATTTGCATATAAATTATCAATACTACCATATTCTTGAATTAACTTTATCGCAGTCTTTTCTCCTACTCCAGCAACACCTGGAATATTATCTGAAGCATCTCCCATTAAAGCTTTCAAATCAATCATACGAATAGGCTCTACTCCATATGTTTCCACAAACTTATCATGATTCATAATAAGATAATCATTACTTTTTAAAACTCGAACAACAACATCATCTTCAATTAATTGTAGTAAATCTTTATCACTACTAATAATTTCACAATCAAAATCTGGATCAACATGAGCTAATGAAGACAAAGTTCCAATAATATCATCAGCCTCATAATAATCCATTTCATGATACTTTATCCCCATAGCATTTAATACTTCTTTCGCAACAGGAAACTGCTTTTTTAAATCATCTGGAGTATCACTTCTTCCAGCTTTATATTCTTGATAAGCTTCATGTCGAAAAGTTTTTCCTTTATCAAAAGCTACTAAAATATAAGTAGGATTTTCCTCTCGAATAATTCGATTCATCATATTAATAAAACCATATAAAGCATTAGTAGGAAAACCTTTAGAATTTCTCATAATTACACCACTGTATGCAGTAGCATAATAGCTTCTAAAAACTAAATTATTACCATCTACTAACAAAATTTTTTTCATATTTATTCACCAATATTAGTATATCAAAACAAAATAAGACAAACAAGAAAAACAAAAAAGAATAATATAAACGTATGTTTGACAGCAAAAATAATAAATGATAGAATAAAAAAGAAAGGAGACTATTATGGAAAAATTAACAGTAAAACAAAATTATATACTACAAGCTCTAAAAAAACTAATTGCCAAAAATGGATATCCGCCAACTGTACGTGAAATAGGAGAAGAAACTCATCTATCTTCCCCAGCAACTATTCATACTCACCTTAAAAAATTAGAAGAAAAAGGCTATATAAAAAAAGATGATAAAAAAAATAGAACAATAGAAATACTAGTACCAAATGAATATTTAGAAAAACAAGAAAAAATAATTGATGTTCCTCTACTTGGCAAAGTTACTGCAGGAACTCCTATTGAAGCAATAGAAACCCCAGAAGAATATTTTTCTCTACCTAGTAACTTACTAACAACAAAAAACGAAGTATTTACTTTAAAAGTAAGTGGGGAATCTATGATAAATGTAGGTATCTATGATGGTGATATATTAATTGTAGAAAGAAAAAATACTGCAACGAATGGAGAAACAGTAGTTGCAATGAACGAAAACAATGAGGCAACAGTAAAAACATTCTATAAAGAGAATGGATACTTTAGACTACAACCTGAAAATGACACAATGGAACCAATTATCTTAAAAGAAGTAACAATTCTTGGAAAAGTAATAGGACTATATAGAAAATTATAAAAAATTGGAAAAATCCAATTTTTTTATTTACAAGTAGAACCATTCCATAAATTAGGTTCATAAACCACTCCAAAGAAAATAATAGTACCCGTATTTTTATCACGAATCATATAAGAAAATGGCTTATTAAAGTTAATCTCCATTTGATCAGAATATCCATCAATAGAATTCTTACTAATAACAACAGCCGTTGAAGCAGCAGCCTTTGTACCACTTTCTGATAAATCAATTGAACTTTTATGAACAATATCCGATACATAACAATCATCACATTTTATCATAGAAGAAAGCTCATCCCCAGGAGAAAAAACCTTTTTCATTCCAAGTTCCTGTAAAGAAGGCATAATTTTATCAAAATTAAAATCATTTTTAAACATAGGTAAAGATAAATAAATACGATTATCATCAGAAATCTTTTTATAATTTTGAAAAATATTTTTAATTTTTGAATCTGTAAAACTATCTACATAATCATTAATACTTGTATCTTTAGGTAATAAACCAATAAACTCTAAATTTAAACCATCTTTAGAAGACTTTTTATAAGGAAGAACAATTCCTAATTCATCATCTGTATCAATATAAAAAGCATCCCCAGACTTTAAAGATTGATGCATCATAGAAACATTAATTATTTCTCCACTATCCTTTTTAAAAGTCTCCTCTGAAGTATAATTACACTCAAATTGTTTCTTCCACTTAGCATCAATTGCCAAAGCATTAATTAATACAACAAGGCTATCGTCTAAAGATGAATCAAACATTTTAGGAATCATCTTATTTGTTTTTTGAAAAACCCAATCATTTATTTTTTTTACATCAATACTATCAAATATTTCTCCATTATACTTTTCTTGAACAATAGAAAGATATTTTTTTAAAACTAAATTTTTATAATCAGGATTAATAAAAACACTATTAGCAGAATCTAATCCAGGAACAACACTATAATCAGATATAACAGAATTAATCTCTTGTCTTGTAGTACCTACCGTTCCATCTTTTAACATATTTAAAGCAACGTTAATAGAATATGGACTAATTATATAATTATTATCATAATATTTATTTACCTGCAAAATCATTTTAGAATCAAAAGAATAATCACTTTTCTTTACATACAAATCATCCTTTGAATCACTTGTTTTAAGAAAAACAAAACAAAAACATAATATAGAAAGAAAAATCAAAATAAAAAAAGTAATTAAAATAATCTTTTTTTTCATAATAACACCTACCATAATTATTGTATCAAAAAAAATCCTATATGTATAGGATTAAGTTATTTCAAAAATTCTCGAATAATAAAACTCGCTATTAAAAGTCCCGCAGAAGAAGGAACAAAAGCCGTACTACCAGGTACCCTATCATGAGTTTTTTGAGGAATCTCTCTAGAACTACAAACATAGATTTTTTGTTTAATTTTACAATCATTTACATATTTTCGAAGAATTCTAGCTAAAGGATCATTTATTGTCTTACGAATATCGGTTATTTCTAGTTTAGATGGATCAAACTTATTACCTGTTCCACAACAAGTAATAAAAGGAATCTTTCTCTTTAAACATTCTAATATCACCATCTTTTTAGTAAGAATAGTATCACAAGCATCAACAAAAAAATCAATTTTACTAGAAAATAATAAATTGATATTTTCATCTGTAATAAAAGATGAAATCTTAATAACTTGGCAATCAGGTTGAATCAAATGAATTCTATCTTCTAAAACATCTACTTTGTTTAAACCCACAGTTGAAGTTAAAGCAATAATCTGCCTATTAATATTGCTTTCATCAACAACATCATGATCAACTATAATAATAGAGCCTATTCCACTTCTTACTAAAGCCTCTACTACATAACCACCTACGCCACCACATCCTAATACCAAAACACATTTCTTCTTTAAATCTTCTAATTTATCGTTACCAATTAATTTTTCAAAACGAGAAAAAGAATTACGCGGCATTAAAATATCTCTCACTATTTTTCTTTTTTACTAATTGATACGCTTCACTAGTAATAAAATGTAGCTTTTTATCATATAAGATTTCACTCAAGTAAGAAATTTCAGATAATATTTCTGTATTAGAAGAAGCTATTTTATCATGACGATTTAACTCAGAAAACAAATTGGTTTTTAAAATTGATGAATAGTCAACAACCTTTTGCAAAGTATCTCTATCTAATTGGTTATCTTCTACACAAACAAAATCAAATAATTGAAAAAAATCAATTAGCTCTTTAATATAAAAGACATTCGCTTTTTTTAGTTTATCATCTAACAAAGGAGAATCTTTATATTGTTTAACTATATGAATAAAACTAGCTATTTTATCAAAACTCAAAATATTAGAAAATCCAAGATTTTCCAAAGAAACATATCTTCCTCTTCTCTCCGCTCCAGGTATTTCGTTTAGATAGTCTAAAATAAGTTTCCCAAAAAAATTATCTAATACATCATTTTCCTGAAACTCAATAGGTTCAATTTTGTATACATCATAATAATCTGAATCTCTTTCAGACTTAGTTGTTACTAAAAATGGACGACGATATACTAATGACCTACTACGAATAAATTTTGTAGTTGAATCAGTATTGTGATCATGATAAAAACTAGAATCAGAGTATTTTTCACGATTAACAATAATTTCACTACTATCAGCATCATTAAAAAAGACTTTTTTTCGCACTTTACTAGCATTATTATAATATAACTCATAATCAAAAATTGTATTAGTATTTTTATTCAAAACTGGTAAAATTAACACATATATCACCTTCTACCGCTATATTCTATCATAAAAATAAGAAAACAGCAAGAAAAAAATAAATGTTTAACCCAATAATACAATGTTTAATTATATAATCATATTTTTCTACCTTGTTGATATGTATCATTTTTAATAATAGGTCTAGCATTTACTTCAACTAAATAAATTGTTTTATTATCTCTTTCAATAACAGTATCATTTATAGTTTTAACACTTAGTATTTCAAAATCAAAGTTATCAGCATCAATTAATACTTCTTTTTGAGCATCACCAAATGCATTTGCATTTTTCTCATCTAATGTTCCAGTAAAAAGCTCTGTTGAAAAGAAAGCTACTCGTGAACCTTTTGGCAAATTAATCTTATATATAACAGATTTGCCATTATCCTTTCTTGTAACACTATTAAGAAAACTTAAAGCAATATTTGAATCAATCGTAGTAGACAAAAAACCAACTTCTTTTTTATTAATATCATCTGTACTTAAACCACGATATACAGTTATTTCATCATCAATAATTACCGAACTTAGTGTTTTTTCTAATGATGGAATAGAATCCAAAATAATCTTTTTAAATTGTTCATATGGAACAATATCCCCATTATTATCAAGTACCCCTATATCAGGACGATAATTTCCTTTTCCTGATTCTAAAAATCTATTATCTAATTTTCTCATTAACAATTCATCATAAGAAGCTTTTATTATTGAGTCAATTTCTTCTTCTGTAATAGTCCCATTAGTCCTTTTAGTTTTAATAATGTGATTAATAGGACGATATAATAAACTTTTATAAACCATCAAATTTTTTTTATCTTCATTAGAAAGAACTTCAGATTGTTTAATTTGAAGTTTTATAAAAGGATCTTTTACTTCACTTTTATCATCTTCTTTTAAAGGCACAGTCTTAATAGAATAATTAGAAACTAAAGATTTTCTTTCTAATTTAATCGGATTTTTTAATATTTTAAAAATATGTTGTTTTTCTACTTGGTTTTGTTGTATTTCTAATTCATTTAAATAATCTTCTGTTTGCTTTATATTACTATTTATTGAATTACAATATTTCTCCATATATTCAACAAATTCTAAAATTCCTTCATTCATATTTGTTATTATTTCCAAATCATTTTGTATAAGTTCATTATTCAAATAATCCGTAAAAATCATATCAAATTTATTTATATTTTCTTCTATTTTTGTAAAATCACTTTTAAATAGTGAAACAAAAATATTCTCTTTTTTAGAGGAGAATTTGCCTTTTAAAAGCTTTATTCTTCCTCCAAATGAATTTATTAAATTATCATAATTATCAATTCTTTTATTAATTGCATTTATTCTATTAATGTAATTAGCATACTTTTCAATAACAGATTTATTATCATTATATATATTTTTAAGTAATTTTAAATTTTCCAAATATTTTTTTTTAGCTTCCATCAAACATTCAAAATAAACTTCGTTTATATTGACAAGTTCTGAACCTTTAAAAAATACAATTTTATCATCATCATCAAATTCAACTTTAAGATAATTTGATTTCTTAAATCTATTTATTTCTTTTGTTTTTTTTAATTCACTTACTTCTTTTTCAATTTGTACTTTATTAGACTTTTCAATAACTTTATTTATTGGAATTCCCTCTTTATTGACATAAGAAACATTACATATACAACTTACATTTTTATCTTTATCAATAAACAACTTAACTACATTCCCCATACCATTCTGAGCTTTCAATAAATCTAAATACTCCTGAAAAACTTCATCTTCTTTAGATAACTTATAATCATATACCTCACAAGTCAAAGTAGGTACTTTTAATTCAGGATGCAATTTTTTCATTTGTTTTAAATAGGCAACTATAAAATATATAACATCTACAGAATAATAGTCTTTTTGAAACGGAAAAAACTTTCCATCTTTATATCTTAGAGATAATAATTTAACAGCATTAAAAGTAGAACGACTACCTAAAACATCATCCTTGTTAAGATAAACACAATCAATGTAAGAACTAATATCAAAACTATTAAAATTAATTTGAAGTGGAAAACTATCTTCAATATCATCTATATTAATCTCCATATAGCAGCATTTATATCTATCTTTAGGTTGCTCTGAATCTTCAACAAAAGTAATACTTGGAATATCTTTAACATTAACACTGGAAATATGATGGGCTTTCAAAAAATCTTTTAAATCCATGTTTTCACCTCTAATAAATAATAAAAAAAAAGAAGTATAATCACCTTATAAACTAAAAAAGTCAGAAGATACGTCTTAGACTAACGATAAAACCTAATCTTATGACCAGGTGGGTGTTCATACACTATCTTTAGGATCCTTAAATTAATAAGTCTTCAACACCAATAGTAGATCCGAACTCCCGTATCGTTACTTTAGTCGGTTTTATATGTGTCCTTCTCGTAATCATCTGACAACTTCATTATATAATAGATTTTCTATTTTTACAATACCAATTTTAAAATAGGCATGAACCATGAAAAAAAACAATCATAAACTATTTTAGGTGATAGTATGTTATATAAAAATAAAAACTTTTCCTTTTATTATGAAATTTATGGAAATAGTCCAAAAGCAATACTAATTCTACCAGGATGGGGATATACAAGAGAAACATTTCAAAGAATAATTCAATATTTACAAAAAGATTATACAATCTATATAGTTGATTATCCTTATTTTGGAAATAGTCCTTTACCAAATAAAGAATTAACCATTTATGATTATGCAGAAACATTCTCTAATTTTATTAAAGAACTAGGAATCATTAATCCAATAATAATAGCCCATTCATTTGGAGGAAGAATCACTTCACTTTTAATAGGTAAATACAACCTTAAAGTAGATAAAATTATATTAATAGATGTTGCTGGAATAAAAAGAAGAAAAAAATTAAAAGTTTTTCTAAAAGAAAAAGTATATAAAATAATAAAAAGATTAATAAAAATACTTCCTAAAAAGAAACAATTAAGAATACAAAAACAACTACTACAAAAATTTGCATCAGAAGATTATATGAATTTACCAATAATAATGAAAAAATCATTTCAAAATATTATTAAAGTAAATTTAAAAAAATATTATAAAAAAATAACTTCAGAAACTTTAATAATATGGGGAGAAAAAGATATAGATACACCATTAAAAGATGCAAAATTACTTAATAAAATAATTAAAAATTCTGGATTAATAATCTTTAAAAATACAACTCATTACTCTTACTTATATAATGAAGAATTAACTATTAAAATACTAAATAATTTCCTAAACAACAAAAGCAATTAACAAACCACATGTCAATTGCTTATTTATTATGGATTTAAACGATTTGGTCCACGGAATAAAAATTGAGTTTCTTTAATACCAGATAAACCTAAAAGTAACATAGTCATTCTATCTAATCCAATACCAAATCCACCATGAGGAGGACAACCATATTTAAAGAATTGTAGATAGAACTCAACATCTTTTGTAAGACCTTTTTCTTTTGCATTCTTAACTAACTCTTCATATCTATGTTCTCTTTGAGCTCCACTAGTAATTTCTACACCCCTCCAAATTAAATCATACCCTTGTAGTTTCCCATCTTTATCTCTCATATGATAAAATGGTCTTTTTGTTGCGGCATAATCAACTACAAACATAAATTCTGATTGATATACTTCTTGAGCAAATTTGAATGTAAGCTTTTCAGCCTCCGCATTCATATCTCCTATATCTTCAGTAGGTATTTCAAAACCATATCTATCATGTAATTCTTTATATAAATCTCCTAACTTAATTCTAGGAAATGGTTTTTTTGGAACAATTACTTCTATGTCAAATACTTCCTTTATTTTTTCACCATAAACATCTTTTACTTTAGTTAAACCAGCAATAAGTAAATCTTCTTCTAAGCTCATTACATCTTCATAACTATCAATATGCGCAAACTCTAAATCAAATCCAGTAAATTCCGTAGCATGACGATTAGTATTAGAGTTTTCAGCACGAAAGACTGGTCCAACTTCAAAAACACGATCTAGTCCTCCAGCTAAAGCCATTTGCTTATAAAACTGAGGAGACTGAGCAAGATATGCTTCTCTATCAAAATATTTAACTTCAAAAACTTCACTTCCTGATTCAGATGCCGTACCAATTAATTTAGGAGAATGAATCTCTATAAAATGATTTTTATATAAGTATTCTCTCATTCCTTCGGTTAAACAAGATTCAACTTGTCTAATTAAAGTATTCCTAGGATTTCTCATATCTAACCATTTATAATCCATTCTAGTATCTATATTAACACCATCTAAATTATTAAAATCAAATGGTAAAGCTTCTGCCTCGCTAGTAACTACTATATTAGTTGGAATAATTTCTATTCCCCCTAATTTAACAGCATCATTTGAAACTACTTTACCAGTTACAGAAACAGTAGACTCAACAGTAGTATTTTTCATTAATTCTAGCATTGATGAATTACTCTCTTCACTTTTTTCAAGAGTCATTTGAACTTTACCAGTAGAATCTCTAAGTATTACAAACATAACCCATTTTTTATCTCTAACTGCATCTACAAAACCACTAAAAGTAATTTCTTTATCTACATAATCTTTTAATTCATTTACAAATATTTTCATCATTATTTTTCACTCCTATCATGACATTTACATTCTCCATGATTATGACATCCGCAATCACTACCTTCTCCACAATCACAATCATTAAGATGACAACTACATCCATCAAAATCTTCTTGTATCATTGTATTAATTTGTTCATCTAAATAATAAATTAAAACATCTAATGATATAATTTCTTCTTCTTTTGTCCTATTATTTTTAACTTTTACCTCATTATTATCTAAATCTTCACTATTAAGCACACAAGTAAATTTAGCTTTTAATCGATCAGCTTGCTTAAATTGACCTTTTAATCCTCTACCGGTATACTCCGTATCAACTATAAAACCAGCAAGTCTTAATTCTTGAGCTAAATAAGCAGCATATTTCTTTTCTTCATCATTTACATACATCAAAAATAAATCAATATCTTCCACAATTGGTATTTTTACCTTTTCAAGTTCTAAGGCCATTACTAGCCGACCAATTCCACAAGCAAAACCAACACAAGGAGTTGCTGGACCACCTAGTTGATCAACAAGACCATTATAACGACCTCCACCTCCTAAAACGTTATTAGAGCCAAATCCTTCTACTTTAGCTTCAATTTCAAAAACAGTATGATTATAATAATCAAGGCCTCTTACAATATTAGGATCAATTTCATACTTTATTTGCATAATATCTAAATATTCTTGTACTTTTTCAAATCGATCTCTACTTTCCTCATTTAAATAATCTAAAGTTTTTGGTGCATGCTTTAAAATTTCATTTTCCTGATCAACCTTACAATCTAAAATACGTAATGGATTTTTTTCTAATCGAACTTGACAATCTTCACAAAAATCTTTTATATGAGGCTTAAAATACTTAATTAAAGCATCACGATAAGCATTTCTAGAATCAGTATCACCTAAACTATTAATATTAACCTTTATTTCTTTTAAACCTAACATTTTATAAATATTAACAGCTAAAGAAATAACTTCAGCATCACTCATAGGATCATCACTACCTAGTATTTCCATACCAAACTGAGTAAGTTCTCTATCTCTTCCACTTTGAGGTCTTTCATATCTGTACATAGTTCCATTATAATAAACCTTAACAGGTTGATTAGGATCTCCATACATTTTATTTTCAATATAAGAACGAACAACACCAGCAGTGCCTTCAGGACGCAAAGTAATATTTCTACCACCTTTATCCATAAAATCATAACTTTCTTTTGTAACAATATCAGTAGTCTCTCCTACTCCTCTATGAAACAACTCAGTAGCTTCAAAAATTGGAGTACGAATATAGTTATAATTATACTTTTCCATCAAAGCATCAATTACAGTATCTACATACTTCCATACTTTAGCTTCTCTTCCATAAATATCATTGCAACCTTTTTGTCTTTTTATCATATTTCCTCCTAAAAAATAAAAAAGATAACACTCCAAAGGGCGTATAATACGCGGTGCCACCTTATTTTCTCACTTAAAAACCGATAACGTAGTAACACGCTCCCAAAAATAAAGGATGTCTTCCTAATAACTCTAATAAGTATTTTCACCATACATACTCTCTCTAAAAATAGAAATTAAAAGTACTCTTTCCCAAGAAGATATTATTATTATAAAACAAAATATAAAATTAAACAATTATTTTTTTATAAGTTTTAGCTCTCATAATTTATTTGTCATAATATCACAATTTTATATAATAATTATTTTACTAAAATTAATAATTATGTTTTCTCTTTTTTTTACTTTTCAAACTAGAAAACAAACAATGCACATTTTCTAAATCTTGATATAAATTATTAGTTGATGAAGCAACTAATCACCTATCTAATAATCTATTCTAACACAAAAGAAAAGAAACTAGATAGTTTCCTTTACAATATCCATTCCCTTTTTTAAATCCTTTTTAAAGAAATGATATGTTGTACGAATAAGTAAATAACAAGGTAAGGCTGCCACAATACCAACAACACCAGCTAATGTGCCACCAATAGATACAGCCATAATTGTAATCAATGGATTGACATTGTTCGTTTTACCATATACTTTAGGAGATATTAAATATCCATCTAATTGTGGAAAAATCAAACAAATCACGCCAGTAGCAATCATCAAAGGAACTGAAACAACACTTGCCAAGATAATAGCAATTATATTAGTAATAAGTCCACCAAAATATGGAATAACAGTTGTAAGACAAGCTAATACCCCCAAAATAAGCCAGTTAGGATGACCAATAATTAAAAATAATAAACCATATTCAAATAATTGAATAACCATAAATATTTCTAACCCTTTTAAATAATTAGTAATTTCCTCATCCATACATTTTATATAAGAAAAAGAACGTTTACTAATACTCAACAAAAAATCTTTAACACTATCACGAATTTTATCCATATCACATAAGAAATAGATAAATCCTACAAATCCAATAATAAACTTACTAATAAAATTAATAGATTTATTAACGATATCCACAGTAGTAGAAGAAGTAAAGCTACTTAAGCTTTTTAATATTTCATTTAAATAATCAGTAACTTCTATTTCAAAAGACCCAATATTAACATTAAATTTATCACTAATGTTATTAAAAACTTCTATTATCATATTTAAAAGAAGACTTAACTGATCATACAATAATGGAAGTGTCAAAAATAATAATAAAGCAACTACAAATATAATTCCAAATATAACAATTAATAAAGAAGCAGTTTTTGGTATACCTTTATTAGTTAGCCATCTTACTAACGGAGTAAACGCATAAGCAAAAATAAAGCCAACAATAAAAGGAGCTAGTAAAGAAATTATTTTAGCAATAATACCTACCCATAATCCAACATTAGAAAAACTTATATATAATAATAACATAAAAGCTGCTAGATTTATTATTCTATAGTTTAATTTATTATTTAACATATTATCTCTCCATTAAAATAGTAGTTGGACCAATATTTTCAATGCAAACATCCATATCCGCACCAAATACACCAGTTTCTACATTAACATATTTTCTTAATTCATCATTAAACGTTTCATACAACTTAATTGCATTTTCACCCTTCATAGCTTTTATATAACTAGGTCGATTTCCTTTAGAAGCATCTCCATATAAAGTAAACTGAGAAATAGATAAAATACTACCTCCAAAATCTATAATACTCTTATTCATAACATCATTTTCATCAGGAAATATTCTAAGTTGAACAACTTTTCTTGCTAAAGTATGAATTGTATCTAAAGAATCTCCTTCAGTAAAACCAACCAATAATACTAATCCTTGATCAATTTCACCTACTATTTTTCCATCCACTTTAACAGAACTTTTACCACTTCTTTGAACCAAAACTCTCATCGAAACTCCCTCTCTACTTTATCAATATATTTTTCTTTATTTAAGTTTAGAATAAGTTTATTTAATTGATCAACTCCAGTTACATAGCAACCAACCTCATATACAGAATTTTCTTCCTTACTAAGAGTTTTAATACCATCTATTCCAACATTCATAATAGAAATTATTTGAACCAAGTCAACCATATAATTATTATTATCATTAGTATAAATTAGAATATAAGTAAGATATCTTTTATTTTGATTAACATTCCAATTAACCTCAAGTGTTCTATTCTCTAGCATATCCAAATTATGACAATTCATACGATGTACCGTAATTCCATTACCTTTAGTAATATAACCAATAATAGGATCTCCATAAACCGGATTACAACAATTAGCTAGATTAACCTTTACTTTATCAATTCCACTAACAATAATATCTGCATTTCTTGATTTATCGCTTACTTTAACAACCTTTGGAGATTGTTTTTCTTCATCTTTATAAATAATATTAATTACACCATTAACTGTTGATTTACCATTTCCAACATTTAAATATAAATCTTCTTCAGATTCTAATTTAAGAGTATCACAAATTAATTTAATATTTTTTTCTTTAAAGAAATCAACTAGAGGAATCTTTCTCTTTTTCAATTCTTTTTCTAAATTATATTTTCCTCTTTCAATATAAATATCTCTTTCATTTTTTGTAAAATAAGCTTTAATTTTATTTCTAGTTGCTGTACTTTTAACCATATTAATCCACTCTTTAGAAGGAGTAGAACTTTTATTAGTATTAATTTTAACAATATCATTATCTTTTAACTCATAATCTAATGGAACAATATTATTATTAACAATTGCACCAATAGTAGTTTCTCCAACTTTAGTATGAATCTTATAGGCGAAATCAATAGGAGTTGCTCCTTTAGGTAACTCAATAACATCTCCTTTAGGAGTGAAACAATAAATATTATTATTTAAAACTTCGTCTTTTACACTATTAACAAAATCTTCATTACTCATTTTATCATGACTTAAGTCAATAATAGATTTAAAGAATTGAAGTTTTTGTTCAGTAGTAGATTGTAAATTAGCAACTAGGTTACTTCCACCATTTTCCTTATAAGCCCAATGTGAAGCAATACCATTTTCAGCAACCTCATCCATATCATATGTACGAATTTGTATTTCAAATAAATATCCATCAATACCAAACACAGTAGTATGCAAAGATTGATACATATTAGGTTTTGGCATCGCAATATAATCTTTAAATCTTTTAGGCAAAGGGCGAAACTTAGAATGAATTAATCCAAGAGCTAAATAACATTCTTGCTCAGTATTTACTTTAATTCTTAAACCTAACAAATCATAAATATCATTAAATTTTTTCCCTTTATCAAGCTTATTATAAATACTATAAATACTTTTAGCCCGCCCCTTAATCTCATGAGGAATATGATGCTCAGTTAATAAGTTAGTAACATCCATTTGCATCTCATAGACAGTCTTATCTCTTTCTAATTTTGTCTTATTTAACTTCTCAGCAATATCATAAAATACTTCTGGTTTTAAATAACGTAAGGATAAATCTTCCAATTCACTTTTTATTTTATGAATACCTAAATGAGACGCAATAGGTGCAAGAATCTCTAAAGTTTCCTTTGCTTTAACTTTTTGTCTATCTTCCGGTAAAGCCCAAAGTGTTCTCATATTATGAAGACTATCTGCAAGCTTAATAATAATAACTCGAACATCTTCACTCATTCCAACAATAATTTTTTTATAATAATCAATCAAATATTCATTTTCCGTAGAAAAATGAATCATACTCAACTTAGTAACCCCTTGAACTAATCTTAAAATATTTTTACCGAATTCTTCTTCTAACTCATCTATAGTACAATCACAATCTTCTAAAACATCATGAAGTAATCCAGCAGAAATTGTTTCAAAATCTGCATAAATAGATGTTAAAATATAAGAAACATTTAAAGGATGAGAAATAAAATCTTCTCCAGTTTTCCGATATTGCCCCTCATGCTTTTTTAAAGAAAACTGATAAGCATTTTTTATGATTTTTAACTGTTCCTCATCCTCAATATAATCACCTGCTTTAGAAAGAATATCATCGATATCAATATCTTTCTTACTTTTAGACAAAGATTTCACATCCTCTCTTTAACAATTAATACCTTTTATATTTCTTTCTTCTAAATCATCCTTATATACTTTTTTCTTTAAAACACTTTTACCAAGTTTTTTCTTTTCAAATAACATAAATATAATAGTCGCAATAAAGATTGAAGAATAAGTACCAGCAATCAATCCAATTAACATAGCCATATTAAAATTAAATATTCCACTTGACCCTAAAAGAATTAATATAATAACTGGTAATAAAGTAGTAATAGAAGTATATATTGTACGAGTAAAAGTTTCTTGTATACTAGTTGTACAAATATCTACTAACTTATCATAGGTAAGCTTTTTATAATCTTGTTTTCCTAAATGTTCACGAATTCTATCAAAAGACACAATTGTATCATTAATAGAATATCCAATAATAGCAAGAACAGCTGCTATAAACATTGAACTAACCTCAAATCGAAATATAGCAAATAAACTAAACATAATTAATACATCATGAATTAAAGCAATAACTCCCCCTATTGCATAACTAAATTTAAAACGAATCGAAACATAAATAATAATACCAATTAATGCAACTAATACTGATAAAATTGCATTTTTTACAAGTTCTTTTTGTACAAGATTGGATACTACACCGATATTAACCTTAGCCTCATATTTATCTTCAAAATAACGATTTACTTTCTTAACTTTATCCCCATCTAAACTATCATCTAAATAAACACTTATCTCATCAGATGATTTTTCAATTTTAGATGATTGAAGTTTTAATTTTTTCAAGTCATCACTAATATTAGTCTTAGATATCTTTTTATCAGAAACAATAGTAATAGATGTTCCAGATTTATAATCAATTCCTAAATTTAGTCCTTTAGTAGCAACAAAAATACCACCAATTAATATTATCAAAATAGATAAACAAACAGCAATCTTCTTCTTTGCAAAAAAGTGAACATTATGAAATCTATTTGGTTTAGCAGACTCACCCTTACTAACATTAGGAATATCATCTGGATTAATATGAATAAATAAATTAACTTTATCATTGAAATAATTTGTCTTTACAAATATCTTTAATAAAAATCTAGTCAAAAATACCATAGTAACCATAGTAACCAATACAGTAATAATCAACATAGTAGCAAAACCTTTAATACTAGATTCTCCAAAAATAAACATAATAATAGCAACAATCAAAGTTGTAATATTAGAATCTAAAATAGCACTAAAACTCTCCTTAGAACCTTCTAAAAAGGCATTAGGTAAACTTTTTCCTTTTAATAACTCCTCACGAATTCTAGCAAAAGTAATAACATTGGAATCAACTGCCATACCAATACCAAGTACTAAGGCAGCAATTCCAGGAAGAGTCAAAACTCCACCAACTACCCAAAATACACCAAATACTAAGAATGTATATATCATCATAGATACACTAGAAATAAATCCAGCAAAATGATATATAAACATTAAAAATACCATGATACAAACAATTGCAATAATACCGGCAACTAAAGTTGTTTGAAGTGTCTTTTCTCCAAAACTAGCCCCAACAGTATTAGATGATAATTCAGTTAACTTACTAGGTAAAGATCCACTATTAATTAAATCAACTAAATTACTAACTTCTTCTTGCGTAAAATTACCTTGAATAATAACGTCACTAGCAAATCCTTGAGATACAGTAGCAGCACTTAAACAATTAGATTCACTAGTTCCACACAAACTTCCTTCTTTTTCATAACTATCCATTAAGTCATTATAATCAAGCCAAATAACAATCATATTATTTTCTTGTGAACTAATCTTACTAGTTACTTCATAAAATTTATCTTTATCTTTTACCGATAAAGCAACAGCAGGTTTCCCACTAGAATCTTGTCCTATTTTAGCACCACCCGCTTTTAAAACTTCACTACTCATCAACAAATTATCTTCTGTATCACGAAATGATAAAGTAGCAACAGTAGAAAGCTGGCTACGCGCTTCATCTGGATTTTTTACTCCAGCTAATTTAACACGTATTTTGTCATTTCCTTCAATAATAATTTCAGGCTCACTAACACCAAGACTATCTATTCTCTTACTTAACGTTTTATAAGTAGAGGTCAATTTACTGGTAGTCATTTTAGAACCATCAATAGATTCAGCCTTGTAAAGAATTTCAAATCCTCCTTGTAAATCCAACCCAAATTTTAAGTTATTAAATAATGGAATAAATAAAAAAGATATTCCAACTACTAATAAAATTAAAATTATAGAATGAGTAATCACCCTTTTCTTTGATACCTTTTTCTTATCTTTTGTCATAAAACCACCTCATATAATTTCTTTATCTATAAAAGGAACTGTCACATGATTAACCTCATTCATATATTTTTTAAATTCAGAAGATTCAAGTTTCATAATATCATCAACAATATCGGATAACATTAAATTAACACCATTCTTCCATTTAGACTCAATTAAATAATCCCAAATATCTCTATCAGAAAAATTTGTTAAACCAAGTCTTTTAAAATCTTTTACTTTAACACGAAGAGCAGGATGAACTCTATTCCAAAGCTCTTCTAATGAATGAAATTCAAAATCCATAAAAGACACATCCCTTTTAATTCAATTTTATTATACAAAAAAACAAAAAAAAAGAAAAGAGATAATCCTTCTTTTATTATAGAAAAATAAACAAAAATAATATATAATTATTAATGGGAGAAAAAAAATATGAAAAAAAATGAAGAAAATACAATCTTATGGATAAATAATATGCGAGTAATAACCGACATATTTCTAGGTCCATTCCTAACGGCTTATTTTATAAAAACAACAAAAAACAGCATACCTAGCATATCATACTACTATATATTATTATATACTATATGTATGATTGGAACTTATTTTACAGCAAAAATCATAAAAAATAAATTTAGAATTGGATCATTTAGATTAGGTGTTTTTATACGTTTTATTTACATACTATTAATTATTATATTAAAAGAAAAAATAATAAAACACTTGTTGTTAATAGCTTTTTTTTCAGGATTATCTACAGCAGTATATTGGTTTCCGTATAACTTATTTGTTATAAATAAAATCAATAATAAAAACAGAACAAATTTCACAGTAAAAAATGAAACAATGACAGCAACTATTAATATTATATTCCCAATATTATTAGGAACAATTATTTCTAAAACAAATTTTGAATTAACTGCATTAATAATTTTAGGAATATCAATTATACAATTACTTTTATCATTTTTCTTAATTAACGACAAAGAAGATAAATATCCTTCATTTAATATAAATAAAACAATCAAATTAATTAAAAACAATAAAGAAATAAAAAATCTCTTACTAGCACAATTTATATTTGGAATGACTACATATGGATCTTTAGAAAAGTTAAAAACAATACTTATAATTCAATCACTAAAAACAGATCTAAATTTAGGAATAATTACTTCTTTAGCAACAATATTATCAATAATAACTATAAAAATATATAGTAAAATTTATAAAGAAAAAAATGATAAAAATATCATTTTACTTTCAAGTATATTACCAGTTATTTCAGTATTTATCATATTTTTTATAAAAAATCCATTTACTATAATTTTATATAACATCTTTTATACAGTATTTACAACACTTCTACATTTAACAGCAAATATAAGACTATTTAATATATCAGATAGTAAAATTATAGATAAAAATAATCAATGTGAATTTTTTACATTAAGAGAAATTACATTAAATATAGGCAGAATTCTAGGCTTTATAGTTATGTACTTAATATCAAAAACAAATAATGAAATACTTCTTAATTCTAATTTACTACTATTAACAGTTTTAATTGTTTTAATAGGATTACTAGTAAGAAAAGTAAAAAAATATGAAGAATAAAAGATAGTTTTTGCAAACTATCTTTTACCTTTCTTAAGAGCTCCAGCAATTTCCCCATAATATGCTACACGATTTTGAACAGGCATAGCATGAAAAATAGAAGAAGCTATTTCATCAGTATTCATATTAAAATACAATACATCATTAGAATCAAATATATTATGACAAGCAAAAAAGCTATCTCCATTAGGTCCCTCTACTGGTATTCCCGAAGATTTATAGTATGATTCAAAACAATTATATTTATTGATAGCAGATACTACATTAATAAGAGAAGAATCACTCTTTTGGGTTTCTTTACTAAAAAAAGTATATTCTTGTGTACTATGATTAAAAAGTACAGCAACCACCTCATCATTAATTTTAATTTCTGCACAACTAAAATTATTACTATTACTATTATTATTATTCATAATTAAACTCCCCCTTTAAAACCTTATAAATTATATCATATTTTTATCAATTTGTAAAGTATTAACTAGAATTTATTTAGAATTTAAAACTTCATTAATCTTAACTGAAGCAGAATTAACAGTATTTTCATTAGGCCTCATAGCCCAGACTTCACCAGAACCAAGTCTGCCAATACCTTTTCCATCATATCCATCTAAACTCTGTTCAATAATATCATAATTAGGATTATCTAAAACAGACTTTACTAACTTTGTAATAACCCTTTTATTAATATTAGATGTATAAAGACCATCGAAAGAAGATAATACCTCATTATAATTAGTTAAAGTTGTAGTAGAAGCCAGTTTTTTTAATATACTAATCAAAATCTTACGACAATTTTCTTGTCTAGCACGATCTCCACTTGAATAATGAAGCCTTTCTCTAGCAATTGCTAAAGCCTCTAATCCATTATATTGACGACATCCCTTAGAAACATATAATTTACGATTGTTATCTTCATAACTACCTAGAGTCATATCATGTGTAGTATAAAAGCTTGAATTAGAACAAAATTCTACTCCTCCTAAAGCATCAACAACCTTTACTAAACTCTCTGTATAAATATTTAAGACATAATCAATTTTAGTATTTAATAATCTTTCTAAAGCACGTTTACTAATTTCTGGATCAACAGTACCTAAAGCAGTCAATGAATCATTCATGTCATAATCTGGAACATAAATATAATAATCTCTAGGAATAGAAGTTAAAACTATTTTATTTGTCTTTGTATTAATAGTTGCAATCATATTAAAATCACGTCTACTTCCAGAATAATCTAACCCATTAATATAAATATTATAACTATCTGGATTTTTTTGATTAATTGGTACTTTTTCAACGACTTCAAACTCTTTTATTATTTTAAATTGATTACTACTAAGTTCATTACTTGCATCCATAACAAACGAATAATCAGAATAACTAATTAAAAAATATAAATTTTCATTTCTAGTTCGAACTAAAGAATCATAAGAATCATTTGTTTTTTGATAATTATAATTACCAAGCTTCTTAGTAGCAAGATTAACTCCTCTACTATATTCATAAAATAATATAGAAGTATTACTATCTAAATTATCTAAAGAACTAATTTCATTATTAGCTCCAGTAAGTAAAACATATTTAGTAGTAACATCATAAGTTTTAATATTAAAAGTAAGATCAATATAATCACTAGTCTTTCCAAAATAATAATAAACAACTCCATTAACACCAACACTAAGTAAAAATAAAATTACTCCTAAAACAATTAAAAATATATTCTTTCTATTATAGAATAAGAAACCTAATAAATATAAAATGATTTCAATACCCAAAAATAGAAATAAATATTTACTAGGTAAAATATCCATATGAATAATGGTATAAATAGCAACAATCATAACAATAAGTACAATAACACTTAAAATATTTTTTATTATTTTTTTCATAAAAGTCCTCCCAAAAGTTACTATATTATATCATAGATAAAAGAAAAAGAAAAGATAATTACTTAACTCCTCTAAAAAAGCAAGTGCAACATCAATATCTTTTAGATTCTTCTCTTTATCTTCAATCACCAATTCTTTTAATTCTTCAATACAATCAGAATCATCAATTTCAGTAAGTATGTATCTTTTTCTAATTTCATATATGAAGTTTTCTTTAAATTATCAAGATTTAATAAAAATAATACTTTATCAATACCATAATTCAAAATTCTTACAACAAAATATCTTTTTTCACCATAAGATCATCTTTTTGTTCATTTAAAGATGGTGAATAATCTGATAGAGGATCAAAAGACCCATATGTTTTGTCATAGTATTTCCTATTATAAGGATTAAATATAGAAAAAACATTAATACCCGCAAGTGTACCAAAAATAGTTCCAGCTACTAATATTTCTTTCGGTCTAGAAAGATAAAAAAGATGCTAAAGGCGCCAAATATATTAATCCTATTTTAAATTTTACCTTATCTAACTCAGCTTTTGCTTTTTCTAATTCTTCAAGTGTTTGTACATCTATAATAATATGTTCTTTTTTATTCAGAAAAATCTCCTATTCTTCTTTAGAATCACTATATTGAACCAACACTTCTCGAGGCTTAGAATTACCGGTAGCCGGACCAATGATTCCATTTTCTTCTAACTCATCAATCATAGTAGCAGCTTTATTATAACCTATTTTAAATTTTCTTTGTAATAAAGATGCGGATGCTTTTTGAGTTTTTACAACAAAATCCACTACTTGATCATATAATTCGTCATCTCCACCACCTTTAGAAGGAGAAGGAGAATCTAAATCATCAGATGAATCTTTTTCAACTTCTAGTTTCATAAAATCATCACTATAAGAAGCCTCTTGCTGACTTTTTGTAAATTCAATTATTCTTTCAATCTCGTCATCATTTATAAAAGATCCTTGAATACGTATTGGAGAATTCATTCCTATAGGCAAAAAGAACATGTCACCTTTACCTAATAATTTTTCCGCACCAACTTGATCCAAAATAGTACGTGAGTCAATTCCAGACCCTACTGCAAAAGCAATTCGAGATGGAATATTTGCTTTAATCAAACCAGTAATAACTTCAGTTGATGGTCTTTGCGTTGCTACAATAAGATGAAGTCCAGCAGCTCTTGCCTTTTGAGTAATTCTTAAAATTGAATCCTCAACTTCTTTAGCAGCCACCATCATAAGATCTGCTAACTCATCAATAATAATAACAATAAATGGCATTTTATCAAGCTTTTCATCAGGATGAGATTTGTTCCACTTTTCAACATACTCGTTATAGCCTTCAATTTTCTTTGTACCAGTATTTGCAAACATATGATAACGCTTTTCCATCTCATTAACCATTTTTTGTAGTAAAATAGCTGCCTGTTTTGGGTCGCTAACAACCGGACACATTAAATGAGGAATTCCATTATAAACAGATAATTCTACAACTTTTGGATCAACCATTGCAAGTTTTACCTCATCTGGTTTTGCTCTCATCAAAATAGAACATATAATTCCATTTACACATACAGACTTTCCAGAACCTGTCGTACCTGCAATTAACATATGAGGCATCTTATTTATCTCACAAACTCCAATTTCACCCATAATACTTTTACCAAGAGGAACCATTAATTTTTTATCTTGAGACTGTAACATGACTTTACTAGCCATAATTTCATAAAAACTTACAGAAGATGGTGAATCATTTGCAAATTCAACCCCTACTGTACTTTTTCCAGGAATAGGTGCTTCAATACGAACATCTTTTTTAGATAAAGCTAAAGCAATTTCACGACTCAAAGTAGTTATTTTATTTACTCTTGTACCACTAGCTATCTCTAACTCATATTGAGCAACAGTTGGTCCAATATGGACTTCAACCACTTTAGCAATTACATTAAAACTCTTTAACACATTTTCAAGCTTTACAATATTTGCCTCAATTGCACTATTATCCGTAGATGTATTCTTATTTTTTGGTTTATTTAATAAATCAAGTGGTGGTAATTTATAACTAGGATTTATTGGAACACTAGAAGAACTATTTTCTTCTTTTTCTTCAGTAACAGGAGCTCCAATTTTCTTTAATTCATCTATATTTTTAACAACCTGCTTCTCCTCTTCCATTTCATTACCATTACTAATAATAACTTTCTTCTTATCATCTTTTTCTGAAGCATGATTATCAATAGAATCATCATCGTCATCTTCATCATTCTTTTCTTTCTTTTTATGAAGTTCTTCATTAACATAAACAAATCTGTCATGAAGAAAATCAACAATAGAAAAACCAGTAAACATACATATACCCACTACTATTAAAGTAATAGTTACAATTTTCATACCTGTAATAGAAAACAATTTAGAAAAAAGTAAAGCAAACACTCCACCTATAACTCCACCGCCAACAGTAATATCACTAGAAATCCCCCCTGATGACATTAGAACATTAAAACCTTTAATCAATTGATTAATAGTTTCTTTAAAAATCATACTTGTATTACCACTATTTAAAGAAGAAAACTCCCAATGCATCAAAGTCAAAAAACCAATCACAAATAAATAAAAGCCAAACATTTTAGTAGAAAAGAACTCTGGCCATTCCCGTTTAAAAAATACATATATTCCAATTATAAAAAGGATAAATAAAGTAACCAAGTATATAGAACCCGTTAAAAATAACGCAAAAGACGCAATAAGCCTACCGACTGGGCCAAATTTACCAATTCCTAAAATTGCTACTAGTATTAATAAAATCGCATATAACTCAATTGTTATTTCAATACTTGATTTATTTGTTTTCTTTTTCTTTCTTTTAGCCATTTTATATACTCCTATCTAATAATCATTATACAACATATTAAAGGAAAAAGAAAAGAAAGTTATCATTATTTGACAGAAAAAAAGAAAAGATTACTCTTCTTTATAATCACAAGAAGAACACTTAATCTTTTCATTTTTAGTAACTAACATTTCTCCACACTCAGGACATTTTTTCCCAATTGGCATATCCCAATAGGCAGTCTTACATTTTGGATAATTTGCACATCCATAAAATAGTTTCCCTTTTCGACTCTTTCTCTCAATAATCTTCCCATCACAATTAGGACAGTCACACACTTCTTTTTGAACAATTTCTTCCTTTTTGATATATTTACACTCAGGATAATTACTGCAAGCAACAAACTCCCCATATCTTCCTTTTCTCTTAACTAAAGGACTACCACATAAAGGACAATCTTCTCCAACTTCTTCTGGTGCTTTCTTTTCCATATCAGTAAAAGCATCCTTCACTCGTGGTTCAAATAATTTCCAAAAGTTTTTTAATACTTCCACAGAAGAAATATCTCCATCAGCAATCTCATCTAATTCTTTTTCCATATCACTTGTGTATTCAACATTTATTAAATCACTAAAGAACTCTTGTAGCTTATCTGTTGTCTCAACCCCTATCTCAGTAGGCTTAAACTTTTTTTCTTCCAAAATCACATATCCCCTAGAACGAATAGTATCAATAATAGTAGCATAAGTTGATGGTCTCCCTATTCCTAATTCCTCAAGCTCTTTAATAAGTTTAGCTTCGCTATATCTAGCAGGAGGCTGAGTAAAATGTTGTGTATATTCAACATTATTCGTAATACATATTTCTCCTTCATACAACTCAGGTAACTCTTTATCTTCATTTTTTTCATAATCTTTATAAACTTTTAAATAACCATCAAATATTAATACCGTACCAGTACTTTTAAATTTATAATTATTATTATCTAAAATAATTGTTGTTTGAAAAACCTTAGCATCTGTCATTAAAGAAGCAAGAGCTCTCTTATATATTAAACTATATAATTTAAATTCATCATTACTTAAGTACTTTTTAATCTTAGTAGGCTCTCTTAATATACTTGTAGGCCGAATAGCTTCATGTGCGTCTTGAACATTTTCCTTTTTCTTTGAAGTTTTTACATATCCAATATAGTCTTCTCCATACTTTTCTTTTATATATTTTTTAGTAGAAGAAACAAAATCTTCAGATAAACGAATAGAATCCGTTCTCATATAAGTAATTAAACCAACAGTTTCATTCTCTAAATCAATTCCTTCATATAACTTTTGAGCAATACTCATAGTTTTTCTTGCTGGAAATCCCAACTTAGTAGATGCTTCTTGTTGCAAAGTAGAAGTAATAAAGGGAGTCTTACTTTTACGTAATTTTTCTTTTTTAGTAATAGACTCTACACTATATTTTTCAGATAAAGAATCTAAAACCTTATGAACTTCTTCTTCTGAATGTAATTCTAGGTCTTCTTCTTTATATTTAAATAATTCTGCATCAAAATTATCAAAAATAGCTAATATCTTCCAATATTCCTCAGGAATAAACGCTTCTATTTCTCTTTCACGATCAACAATTAGTTTTAAAGCAACACTCTGTACCCTACCAGCACTTTTAGCTCCAATTTTGTTTTGAAGTAATTTACTTAAACGAAAGCCTATTATACGATCTAAAATTCGTCTCGTCTCTTGAGATTTTACTAAATTATCATCTATCTTAGAAGGATTAGAAATAGCTTCTAAAACTTTATCATGAGTAATTTCGTTGAAACGAACCCTCATATATTTATTATCTTTAATACCTAAAGCATCCTTTAAATGCCAAGCTATTGCTTCTCCTTCGCGATCAGGGTCGCTTGCTAAAAAAATCATTTCAGAGTCTTTAACATCTTTTTTTAACTCAGTAATAACACTCTTTTTTCCTTTAATAGGAATATAATTTGGATAAAAATCATTTTCAATGTCAACGCCTAAACCATATTGTCCAGTGGTTGCTAAATCACGAATATGTCCCTTAGAAGAAACAACTTTATAGTCGTTTCCTAAATATTTCCCAATCGTTTTACTTTTACTAGGACTTTCCACAATAACTAAATTTTTTGCCATCCATTTCACTCCTTTTAATAATTTATATAATAATTAACTATTTTTTGTCAAATTTTTCTCAATATAATCCTTTACAGGTCCATAACTTCTTCTATGCTCTGGAATAACACCATACTTTTCAATAGCATTCAAATGTTTTTTAGTAGGATATCCTACATTATTTTTAAAATCATACATAGGATACTTCTTATCCAATTCATATAAAAGATGATCTCTTGTAACTTTAGCTAAAACAGAAGCCGCACTTATTGTAATACTTTTTAAATCACCCTTAATAATTGGTTGAACAGGAAGATTAATATCTAGCTTCATAGCATCCGTTAAAACATAATCAGGCTTAATAGAACAATTTTTAATAGCTAAAATCATAGCCTCTTTTGTTGCTTCATAAATATTTATTTCATCAATTCTTTTTTCAGATACTATTCCAATTCCATAAGATATAGCTTGTTTCTTTATTTCTTCAAAAAAATACTCTCTTTTCTTTTCGCTTAATTTCTTACTATCTGTTAAACCATCCAATTGAAAATTCTCAGGTAAAATACAACAAGCTGCAACAACTGGCCCAACCAAAGGTCCTCTTCCAACCTCATCCACTCCACCAATTAAATGATACCCGGATGAATGAAGCTCTCTCTCATAACGATAATTATCTAAAGAATCAAGATAAAGTTCTAACTTTTTTATAATTGCTTTATCATTAGTATTATTCTCCTTTTTTTTATTTTCCAAACATTTTTCTAATTTTAAAAAGAAATATCCACCAATTTCATCAGCATCATCTAAAGTAGAAACCTTATGAATAACACAACCATCAAAAGAAAAATCAACCAAGCTATTTATCTCAACAATATCACAATCTCTTTTCAATCCATGACAAACTATACTAGCATCATTGATAATAATATAATCATTCTTTGAAATAGAAATATTATTTAAAAAAGAAAAGATATCTTTTTTTTTCATCAAAATCACCTATTTCATTTTCTACTACTTTTCAAAAAAAAGCAAGAAAAAAATTCTTTAGGAATCTAATCGATCAAAAGTAACATTCCCAAAGAATCCACCTCTAAAATCTAAAACAATTATTTTAGATACTTTATCATAATCAATAACTCCACCTTTTTTTAAAGCTCCTCTTTTTTTACCAATCATTTCATAAATAGGTTCTATATCGTCATCTAAATAATCTAAACCATACCTTTCCATTAATTGAGTAGGATATAATTCTTTCATTTTTCTAATTATAAAATATGCTAAATCATCAATATTTAGTACCTCTTCTTTTATAGAAGAAAAACTTGCTAAAATAAGAGCCGTTTCTTGATTTTCAAACTTAGGCCATAAAATACCAGGAGTATCTAATAACTCAATATTTTTATTAACTCGTATCCAAGAAAGGCTTTTAGTAAAGCCAGGAATATTTCCCACTCCAGCAACTTTTTTACCAACAAGCTTATTTATTAAAGTACTCTTCCCAACATTAGGAGCCCCTATTATTAATACTCTAGCTGCCCTTTCTTTCATACCTTTTTGCATTCTATTTTTATTAATTTCACTCATAAAAATATTAGTCTGATTAATTAATTGATCACACTTTCCATGAATTAAATCTAACGGAATAACAGAATAACCTCTTTCTTTATATATATTTAATAACAAATCAGTTTCTTTTTTATCACAAATATCATATTTACTAACAATAAGAATCTTAGGTTTATTTTTAATTAACTCATCTATATCCACAATTTTAGAAGAAATTGGCATTCTAGCATCAATTACTTCATATACAATATCAACTAAATTTAATTTTTCAGAAATTTCCCTCTTAGTTTTTGCCATATGCCCGGGAAACCAATTGATTTGGCTCTTTTGAAACACCTTTTCATTATCTTGATTATTCATTAGAAATCACTTCCTTTTTTCTATAACATTATAACATAATTATTAAATAGAATTTATATCTTACTTAAAATTAATTTCAATGTTTTTATCTTCATGAATAAAAATATTTTCAATATATTTTACAATTCTATTTCTTGTTAACTTTTTTATTTCTTTGCTTTCTACTCTTTTTAAATTCATTTGTTTTAATATCTCATCGTATAATTTATTTTTTTCTATAGAATGATTAGTGCAAAGGCCATTTGTTATATAACTTTTACAATAATAGTAATCTTTATTTTTCCCTTTCTTTATATACATTGACTCACCACAATCCTTGCATTTAAAATAACCAGATAAAATATCTTCTCCATTACTAGTTTTATTTCTTTTAGGTGCTTTTAATAATTCTTGAACCTTATTAAAAGTATCTTTATCAATAATTGCTTTATGATGATTTTCAGTTATCGTCCATTCTGATTCATCATTTAATACTTGATTGTGATTCTTATAACTTACATTTCTATATTTATTTTGTATTAAAGTTCCTATATAAGTTTCATTCTTTAAGATTCTATCAACCATTTTAGCTTTCCACTCTCTTGTATTACTTTGTTTAGATTTACCTATATTATTTTCAAATTTATAAGTTGCAGGATT
>CAMVAN010000011.1 GCA_947165475.1 uncultured Caryophanales bacterium
TTTTTATTTTCCTCTTTTCCATCTATTGTTTCTGGATCAAATCCAATATCTGTCATTGGTGCTTCTTTTGTATCTTCCTCTAATTCTTCTTTAGTTAATGTAGTCATATATTCACTCTCCTTTTAATTTTCTTAAATTATGAACTATGTCATATGTACCACCAGCAATTAGTCCACTTAAAGCAATGGCAACTTTAAAATCTTTGGTAATTGCAAACTCAACTATTGCCACTAATATACCAACTATTAAGTTTTGTATTGGTATAAGTTTATTACTTATTTTAGGATTCTTTTTAGCTATAAAACCTAAAATTATTTCTACTAATATTGTTATTAGTGATATTATGTATTCTAAACTCATAATTACCTCCTACTTATTTATTAAAAATTCTTGCAATTCTTTTTGTGCATCTTCTAGTTTTTTAACTGAATTTCCATTTATTTCATGACTTACTAGAGCCAGTACAGAATTACATAATACTTTTGTAAAAGAATCTTGATCATGACTTGTATCTTCTAGTTTTCTAATTCTTAATTCATGATCTTTCAATGCTATATCATGCATTTCAATTTTACTTTCCTTTTTCCATTTTACTATCATATTTATAGTCCCACCTAATGTTGTGATTACACCACAGATAGCAAATAAAACTATAAAAAATGTTTTTATATCTTCAAAACTCATTTTGTATTCCTTTCTTTTCTTTTTTTATATTTTTATTAGACTTTTTATTTTAATATAAAAACTGACCAAGTGGCATTTCCACTTCTTGATACTGTAATTGTTGTATTGTTTGAAGCTCTAGATACATTAAAGTTTCCAGAGTTTCCAAAAACTGCATCCCAGTTAATCCTGTCTGCTGGGTTCCATATTAAAAGTACTCCTGCTGAGTTACAAAGAACTAATGCTTGTCTTCCTATTGGTAATTCAAAACTAACAGACTGACTCCATGCAACATAAGTTATAGGTTTATTATTAATTTCATTATAATCAATATTTAGTAATCTACTATTTATTTTCATAGCTTTTACTATGTACTAGAAGTTAAGCAGATGTTATATATGTAATATTTATGTGAATCCAATTTCCTGATCCTATATAATTTGTTCTTAAATCTCCCCCACCTGTTATATAACCCCATAGTAGAGTTGTAGCAGTATATTGACTACCTATTGCTTGTATAAAAAAGTTATTTGCACCAATTAATGGTGGGTATGGTAGAGTCATAATTGTTGTATTGTTTTGTATATTTTGGCTTACATGACCTCTAAATACAAATTGAACAATTTTACCATGTTTTATGACATTATTTACATTTATTGTATCTATATATGATGAATTAACTTGTGCTGATGTATTTATAGTTGGTATTTTTATAAGATCATTATTTATATGCATCACTACGATATTTAATATTTTTTATGAATGATATTTTATTTAATATGAAATTGGGTATGAAATATTAATTAATATTTCAGCATTATTTCTGTTATCACTAGTTCCTATAAATTCTAGTGTCTTAGATGCTCGTACAAACATAGTGGCTGTTTGCCCACTGTTGTTAATTCCTTGAGGTAACATAATATTTTGTCGTGGTTTATATGGTAGATTGCATATTACCATACTAGACAATGAACTTATATTACTAAGTTTACCTCCACCATGAATATAACAAACTTCTCCAATTCTCCTATATGCTAATGGTTCCCAAGAAAAGTTTTCCCAATTGTTGTTTGTTATAGTCAATAATTTCCATCCAGTATCTCCTAATAATATAGGATTTAATCTCATAAAATATCACTGGCGAAAGATACTAAATATCTTCCACCCCACTTCCTCTTAAAAGAGGTTCTAGTACATAAGAACCTCCTCTCCATTTGTTGAAATGGTATATATATATATATATATATATATTCAAGCCATTTTATCATATTATTCTCTCCTTTCTAATCATCAACTAAAATAGAAATTTCTTTCCAATTTGTTGTATCACTTCTCGGATTTCCACTATTGTTTCCTGTTAAATTTTCATATAATGTTTGGCTATAACAAACAATAGTTCCTTTAGAATAAGTTCCTCCACTTACCCAAGTATCAGATCTTATTCCTAACAGATTTAATATGTCTCCACCTAGAATCTCTAAACTCTCGTTATGTCTAGGGAAACTATTTACTCCTACAGATCTTTTTATTCTGTCAAAGAATATTATTGGTATTCCTCGAGATACTACTAAATTATATGTTGTTGTACCTATTCTATCTTCTAAGACTATTTGCATATTCCATTCATAGTTATTGTCTAGTTGAATTGTTGTAGTTACATTATCTTGTAATGTTTGATAAGAACTATAACTTGAATCTGTAGTCTTTTTATATCTCATTCTAATAGAAATAGTATTCTTATTATCTAAACTAGAGTAAGTGGCATCAACATTAACATTTGTAGGATTATAGAAATTATTTTCTCTTTGAATATTTATTTTTGCACTAGGCTGAACCCAGTCTAATACTTGAATAGTTAAACTTTCTGTTGCAGTAAATCCTCTTGAATCGGTAAGTGTAATCGTAGCTGTTGTATTTGATGAAACATTTATTGTACCTATATTAAATACAGCTGTGCTACCACTTATAGATGTATTATAGGTTACTCCATTTATTACTGCTTTAATGCTACTTAGTGATGCTGACTTTTTAGCACTTGCACTTGTTATATTAATTCTTAAAGTACTTTTATTTCTAATAATTTTTTGATTGTTTTGGGTTATTGCTGTTGTTGTAGAATTAGTATCTAAATAAGCAGCATTAAATGTTGGATTTACATTAACTGCTTTTGCTGCAAAGCTACAGCTTTTTGTTCCAATTGCAGTTGAGCCATTATAAGTTGTTACTTCTATTGTTCCATTAGCAACTGTACTATTTGGTATTTGTGCATATATACTATCAGCAATTGTAGAAGTATTAAATGTAACATTGTTTGTTACACCACTTGCTGCTATTACATATGAATAATTGTTTAATTTAAATACAACTCTATGTGTAAACGAACTGGATTTTCTATTCATATGAATAACAATTGTATCTCCTATATTAAAATTAGGACTATTATTAGGCCATGTATTAATTGATGGCTGGCTTTCTCTTGGTATTGTTGGTAATGTAAATGTTCCACTTGCTGTACCACTTACAAATGTTGTAGATAATGAACCAGATAGTGTTGCACTATATGAACCATCTGATGAATGAGTAATAGTAACATCATTACTAACCAATGTATAAGAACCTTTAGAATAATATGTTCCTATATCAACTGATTTTCCCCATGTACTTGCTGTACCTCTAGACCAACTTATGTAGTTATTAGTTACATTTAAAACACCATAGAATCTTACTGTTGATGTATTATTAGCAGTTGATTTACTTAATAAGTCGTAACCTACTTGGTAATTACATCCATTTAAATAGACTGTGCCTACAACTGTCATTAACTAACACCTCCAGACACATTAACTAAGCCAATTCCATCATTAGCTAAGCTTCCATTATTGTATATTTCTATAGGAATAAATCTAAGTTTATTACATAGTGTAATTTCTTCTTCTACTACTGATTTTTTCATATGGAATTCATCTTGTGAAACCCAATATATTTTATTATTGTTTTTATCATAGCCAGCAAAACCAACTTCATTATTCATAACAACATATGAACCATCTACACCATACATTTTTAAACCATTTTTATTTAATTCTGCTATTAAAGTATTAGCTTCATCATATACTTCAATTTGTCCATTTTGATTTAAATTTGAACCTAGTTTTAATGTTCCACCTTTTATTAAATCTGCAGTTAAATTAATAACATTGATTTGTTCCATATTTAAAACATTGTCTATTGTCCACGCAGATTGGAATTGTCCATTTATTCCTGTTTGTGAAAAACCAATTCCACCATTATTGATCATTATTACATTAGTTGCGTTTTCTTTAGGTAATGCATCAACAATTAAAATTTTATCTCCATCATAAATAACATAGGATGAGCTTAATGCATTCCATATTTGAGATGTTGCTCTATCTAACTCTGCATTTAGAACCACTCGAATAGTAGAATTTGATTCTTGAATCATAGCTTCTGTTTCACTATTAATATTTGAAACTAAATTAGACAATTTAGGAGTAAAATTTCCAAATTCTAATTGTGTATATTTACCTAAAATACAATCATATTCGTAAGCAATAATTTGTGTAGTGATATTTATTCCTAATTTTTCATCAATTACTTCTATTCGATCTCCTATATCTGTTACTTTTTCAACATTTGCACTCAAATTATAATTAACTTGAGGAATACTATTTATATCAACATAATTTTGTGCTTGAGAAGTAAGATTATCTATTAATGCTGTTTTATAAGCATTTTCATCCAAATGACCTTCATCATCCTGATAATCTTCTTCCACTATTTCACTCTGATCAAACGATATTGTTTTTGTATATGGAATCAAATATTGTTTTGATGATTCTACATAAACACTTGCTGTTGGATCTAATGCATTTAAAAGTATTCCATCTTTTCCAACTGGCATTAATTTTGTTACTACATTGTCCCAATTATAAGTTGCTGTAATATCTTTTAAATTTTTAGCATATCTAATTGTTACCCCATTGTCTTGACCAATGTTGTCATAGATACCAATTGACCAATTATCTCTAACTAGATGTCCTCCCCATCTTTCTAAAACTACTTGAATAGCTTCATACAAAGATTTTCTGACACATCTAAAACTATTAATATTAGTTATATTAGAAATAGTTGTAAATGGACTTAGATCACTTGTTGCTGAATTCAAATGATCTAAGGCATCATTACAATTTTTATCTACAACATATGAATCTTCAATAAGATAATTATCTGAATCATAAAATACATGTTTTGCCCTTAAACGTATTTTATTTCTAGTCTTCTCCACATTTCCAATTCTAAATGGTTGTTCTCCTTGTGGAGTAGGAGCTACTATTATTTGATTAGACAATAAAAAATCACTATATTCTAGTGATGATTCAATGTCTAAATAAAAGTCTCCATTATCTTCTTTTCTTACGATTGCTTTAAGTGGTTGTAATATCTTATCTCCATTAGAGTCATAATTCTTATCTAATACATTAAAAAGTTTTATCATTATAACCACCTCGTATAATTTGAGATGCTAGCAGATGTAATATTTCCAGATAAACCAATTATGTTAGATCCACTTTTTAATTTAAAGACTTCGTAGTTTCCAATTACTTGTCTATTCATTAAAGAATTATCATTTGGATCATAAGCTTCTAAAAGATTAGTATCAATAACAATATCATTTTTTTCACTTAAGTCTATATTAAATATTTGTACTTCATCTAAAGAAACTTCTATTGTTCCTGTTCCACTTATTTCTAATATTGGTTTTGAATAAATGTTTCCTTCATTTAAAATTGTATTTTCTCCTACTGATAATGATATTGATGTTTCATTTAATTTATATTTAAATGGTTGGCAATGTAATGTTACTGTTGCTGTTCTGAATTTTATTAATTTTTCATAATCAATTTGATTTAGGATTTGGAAATAATAATACTTATCTGGTTCATTTGAAAAAGTTATTGTTCCTTTTTGATTAAAGTAAGAAATAACTTCATCTATGTCATATGGACCAAATAATCCTATTTCAATTGTTTTGTCATAAGCACTATAACCTAAATTAGTTATAATATCTCCATCTCTTCCATCTATTGTTTCAGAAGATGCTCTCATTAAAGGTTTAGATATAGAAGGTAATTCTTTTATTGCTAATCCTGTAATATTTAAAGAATTAGCTCCATTAATAATTACATAATTTCTCATAAATTACCTCCTAACCATATATTTCATCTGTTACTTTTTTAATAACAAATTTTCCCATTTTATCATCATCCATTACTACATCCATATCTTCTAAAGCTTCTCTAACTGCTTTAGCCATTAAATTATAATTTGTTTCATAAGTAATATTAGGATTAATTACTGGATTAATTGATGATTGAATTCCAGCATTTAGTCCTCTCATTGCACTATCTACATTTCCTACTATTGAATTAATTGATAAGTTATCGGCCATTTCTTTTGCTACATTATCTGTTGCATCTGAAACTAAATATGAATATTTATCTATTCCTTTTGCTAATCCACCCATGAAATCTGGCATCCATTTTTCATATTCTCTTAATGGACCTTCATCTGGTCTTGAAAAGTGTAAGAAGTTTTTAATTTTATTAGCTACATTGCTTACTGCTTTAGTAACTTTTCCTATTGCATTCTTGATACCATCTGCTAATCCTGTTATCATGTCAATTCCCCATTGCTTTGCTTTATTAGGCAATTGAGTTAAAACTTCTTTTATTTTATTGATGATCTTATTAGCAGCTGTTGCAAGTTGAGGATGTGAATTTAAGAATCCTGTTACCATTCCTTTAATTAAGTCTTTTGCACTTTGAATCATTTTTGGTACTCCATCAATAATACCTTTAATAATTGCTGTTATAATATTTGGAATGTATGTTATCAAAATAGGTAAATATGTTATTAACCCTTTAACTAGAGCAATTATTATTTGTACAGTTGATGAAATCAATAGAGGCAAGTTTTCTATAATTACAGAAATAATAGTTTGTACAATTTCAGGAATGTACTCTGCTAATTGAGGCATTGCCTCTACCAATCCATTAATTAAGGCAATTATTAGTTCTACTCCTGTAGATATTATTAATGGTAAATTTTCTATAATCACATCTATTATTGTTTTTATACAATCTATTATTGTAGGAATTAAATTTGGTATTGACTCTGCTATTCCTTTTGCTAAAGCAACTATTAGTTTTAGACCTAATTCTATAATCTTTGGTAGATTTGTAGTTACAAAAGTTACTATTGTAGTAATAATTTGATTAACTGCATTAGCTATACCATCCATATTAGATGTAACCATTGTTAATACAGAATCTATCATGTTTGTTATTGCTGATAGCAACTGTGGAATCATTGTTAATAATAAATTTGCAATTTGTGGAATAAGAGTTTGAATTAATTTAACTACTCCATTTAAAATATTGGGAGCTAACTTAATTATTGCTTCACTTATATTTTTAAAAACATTGGTTATCGTTTCAGCTAACTGTGCTGGACTACCACTACCGTTTATAAAATTGTCAAATGCTGCTTTCATAGATGATACTGATCCAGTTATTGTTCCAGCTGCTTCATCAGCTGCATAACCTGCTAATCCTTGCATTTTTACATAATCGACTAAAGCAGATTCCATATCAGCATAATTTCCTAATTGGTAATCAGTAGCATTACCTTGTGCTGTATTCCATTCATTAACTTTATCAATTACCTGTTGGAAACCTTCTTTGGTAGGAGTTATTCCTAATTGAAGATTATCTAACATAGTGTAATTTCCTCTCATTACACCTCTAAATGCATTTTCAACAGCTTCTTGTGTATTACCTGTTGCTGCAACTATATCTGCTTGAGCTGTCATTATTTTATTTGCTAATTCTGCTGCTGCTTCTGAATCTCCATTTAAATATGTTTTTAATCCTACTGCATAAGAATTAACTTGCTCAAGATATTGACTAGCACTTAATCCCATTGATCTATAAGCATTTTTAGAATTTTCCATTACAGTATTTTCTGCTCTTTTTAATTTGTTATATTCTTCCTGTACTTCTGATACTGATTTACCTACTGATTCAGCATATTCTTCAACTGATTTTCCAGCAGTACCAAAAAGTAATTTTGCTCCACCCTCTAGTTGTTCGAATTGAGAATATGACTTAACTCCAGCTGTAACTAATCCAGCTAATGCTCCTCCGATAACTGCAGTTACTTGAGCCATCTTTTTAGCTACATCTACTGCTATCTCTCCAACTTTCTTAAGTGCATTTTTAAGTTTTTCCAAGTCTATACTATTTGTTGCATTTAGCTCTTTTTTCATCCCTTTTAAAGCATTTTCACTTTTTGCTATTTCTACACTTAAACCTCTGTATTGTTCTTTTTGCTCTTCTGTAAGTGAAGAATAATCTCCCATTTGCCTTTGAGCTTCTTTTAAAGTATTAAGTCTTTCTGTTGTGGCTGTAATATTCTTTCTTAACACTTCTTGTTTTTGTGCTAATAATTCAGTATTCTTAGGATCTAATTTCAATGCTTGATTTAATTGTTTTAGTTCTGAATTAGTTGAATAAACTACTTTATTAACATTCTTTAAAGCAGATTCAAGTTTCGTTGTATTACCACCAATTTCAATAGTAATACCTTTAATATTTTTTGTTGCCATTTTATACTCCTTTCTTATGAATACTAAAAAAACTACTCTGATGAGTAGTCTTTGTACTACTCAAAAGAGTAGCAAGGATTATTAAACAGCTCTTTCATATACTGCAGAGAAGAAACCATCATATGCAGTTTGGTTACTAGCATTTGGTTCCATATAAACTTTAACAAGTCCATCACTTAAACGTGCTGCTGCTGTTATATTTAATGTATCAGTTACAGGCTCTTTTGATGCTTCTATTGTTTGGCTAGAAGTTGATGCTCTTGAGGCTGATACATTATAGAACCAATACTTTCTATTAGATTGATCTCCATCTATTTGGAAACCTAAAGCAAAGTCTTTAACAGTATCATCTTTGTTCTCAAACATTGCTCCATTAGTATCTGCAGTTTCTCCTAAAATTTGAGTTCTAAATGCATCGTTAATTAAAGCAATTTCTAGTGAACCAGAATAACCTTGATTAGTAAATGCATTAAAGTACTTAGTATTATCAGCATAGAAATCTGCACTATCTCCTTCTGGATCTAGTGTTAAATTAACTGCTCCTGGTAATGCTACAGGAGTGCCATAAGTAATTGTTCCACCTTCTCCAATTGTTATTGGTGCAAAATGAACATTACTTAATCCAAATTTTACTTTATTTGCCATATATTTACCCTCCTTAATATTTCAAATAAAAAAGCACATTATCTGTGCTTATATTTCATAAAAATTATGATAGATTCTTTCATCTTCATCCCATATTTCATTTTCTAAATCATATGGAATATTGTTAGTTGTTAATAAATCCTCAATAGATTGTTGCAATGCAACATCTTTTTTTTCTGTTACTAATTCAATTTCAAATTCATATGGTCTATAGTATGTTATATTATTAGCTTTAAATGTTTCTGGACTAACTTCTCTATAAGCTATAAATGGTGGAGTAATGTTTTTATTTGTATCAAAATGGTCATATGCTACAGGTATATCTAAAGTTTTTAATAAATCATAAATATCTTTATGTTTCATTTTAACCTCCATTTTTTATGATATTTTCAACATCTTTTTCATACTCTTTCACTGCTTTTTCTTCTACAGGTGCAATATGTACTTTAGGTGTAGTCATTCCACCATTTCTTTTTAAATGTGGTTTCTCTAAAAGATGTGTAAGTTGATAATCAGTAGCATTATGTACAATGCTAGTAACAAATCCCTTACCTTTTATAGTTTTAGTTCTCCACCCTTTTCTATAGTCTCCTGTTCTTTTAGGAGAAGTGTTTTTTAATTCACTTACAGCCTCTTTAGCAACTGTTTGAGCTTCTTCTGTTATTGCCTCTTGAATATCACTAGAATATTCATTAAGAATATCACTTATTTCTAAAATGCCTTTAACTGCCATTTATACCAATCTTTCTAGCACATACTAAAACAATATCAAATTTATTTTTTGGATCAATTGTCCTTATCACTTGATATCGTTCATTATTCCATTCTATTTCTTCTTCTCCATTGTAATTAAGTTTTTTAATAACAAATTCACAACTAGGAGTTAATCCAACTTCTACAGCACTATAAAATTCATTAGTCTTTACACTTTGCTTTTTTGCATAACATTTATTTCTAGTTTCAGAAGAAGCTAAGATATTACCTATCTCATCTTCTTCTTTTACTAGATTTATTAAATAAATAATTTCACTATATTCCATTGCTAACCTCAATATATTCTTTAGTATGTCTTAATACATCTTTTTGCAAAGCATATGAATTAGAATATAATTCGGCATTAGTAACATCTAAAAAGCTTAAAACGTAAGTAATTATTGCACTCTTTATTAAATTATTGGGATTATCTATTAAAGTATCGACTATGCCGATACCTTTAAGGTCTAACTTTGCTGATTCGATCCATATATTTATCATGCTATCGAATTCAGTATGATTAATGCCTTGAATTTTCTTTATTTCTTCTAGCAATTCTAGCATAGTCTTACCTTCTTTCTATAACTAAACTGTTTCTGGTTTAGCAATTAATGTGAATGACTTATCTGCTACTGCATTAGCACCAACATATTGTCTTCCTAAAATTCTAATTAAATCAGAAGTCATAAGTGTCTTATCATCAAATTTAAGATCAACTCCTTCTCCTTCTGGGTAATTAGCTAAAGTACCATGATCAAAGTCTCCAACTATTGCATAAACAGCTCCTACTGATGCTGTATTATAAGCTGGTAATGTATTATTAAATCTAACTCTTATATTATCAAATATATCAGCAGCATAATTATTTGCTAATTGTACTCTTTTGAATTCAGCATAAGTTAATTTGTTCATAACAATAGTGTAGTCTCCAGCTTCATCACTTAGATTAGCTATAGCATTAAAAATAGTTCCCATTGCTGGAGCTTCTGTGATTTTATTAGCAGATACAGTATCATAAATACCATCACTATTTGGAGTTAGAGTTTGTGGTAATGCAGCAATTTTAGCTATTAAACTATCAGCTGTTTTCTTAACAATTTTATATGTTAATTCATCATACACATAACGTAAAAAATCCTCTCCACGCATTGCATAAACTTCATCTGAAATTGAAATCCATTTCTTTATAGAAATAGGTTTTAATTCAACAATTCCTAATACTAAGCTTTCTTCTGTAACTGGTGCAGTTCCTTCTGCATGTTCAACAGCATCAGAAGCACTTGCTTCAAAGTTTACTTTTAAGTTTCCTTTTACAGATACTTTTCTAACTAATGACATAATGTCATCTTTTTCCCATGCAGTTTTTACAATATCATATACAAAATCTGGTACAGCAACTGTTGATGATGATCCTTCGATAGTTCCTGCATTTTCAGATAATAATGCTCTCATTTCTTCATTATTACCTTTTACATATTCTGCAAAAGCATTAATATACTTTTCAGAATTTCTAAATTCTTTCATTTCTTCTTTCATACTTTTTTCCTCTACTTTCTTTATTTCTTTTACTTCAAGAGATTTCTTTTCCATTTCTTCTGAAACAGATTCCTCTTTTTCGTTTTCAGCTATTTGTTCAGATTCTTCATTTAAAGCATCAACTTCTTTATCTAATTCCTCTACTTGTTCGGTAGTTTCAGCATTTTGTACTTCTTCACGAATTTCTAACTTTCTAGCTTCTATTTCTTCTTTTCTTGACATTTTATTGCCCTCCTTATTTTTTTAGTTCTTTAAGGCATCCTATTTTCCTATTCAGCTCTCCAGCTGTTTATTAATACAACTTAGTTGCTCTCCAGCAACAAAAAAACATCTCTCCAGATGCTTTCTCATAATTGTTTAATTTAATTTTTTTAATAATGTTTCTTTGGCTTTTCTTAATTCTTCTTGTTTTTGTTTTTCTTCATATTCTTTTCTTATTTCTTCTCTTCTTGCTAAGAACTCACTATTATTAATATCTCTTGCTACTGATACATCTGTAGCATTATAAAATGGTTGATCAACTACTGATACATCAAATAATTTTCCAATTTTAGTAATTGTTCTTGTATCAGTATCATAATCATAATTGTCTTCTTCTACTGTAAATGCAAATGATTGCTTATCAATCAATTGACTCTTAATAGCATTAAATATATCTCTATGTTCTGTAATATCATCTTGTAGATTAGCTTTCATATATAACCCTCTTCCATCTACTTCTAGATTAAGAGATTTATTTCTAGTCCTTGCTAAAACCATAAAACTATCATTGTGATTGTATCTTAGAACTACATCTGACATATCAGCTCCATCAAAAGCTGTAGGTGCTAATATCTCTGTATAGCCATATGTTTCTGGACTATTAAAAACTGCAGCATAACCTTTAATTTCCATTTTTCCATCATCAGTATCTTCTGCTCTAAATTGTAAGTCTAATTTCCTAATCTCCTTTTCCTTCATCACTATTACCTCCTTCTTCATTTAAATCATTATTATTTGATGTATCGTTACCTACTTGATAATCATTTGCAATACTGCTATCAATATGATTTAAGTCTTGCATAATTACATTTCCATCTTCTCTAGGTGCTAAATTAAACACTTCTCTTAATTCATTAACTGTCATTATGTTATTTGCATATCTTAACAATTCTATTTTTGTCTTATTACTTGCATATTGTAATCTATTACTCTCAAATAATATTTCATGTCCAAAATATTTTTCTGTTGGAGTGAAAATCTTATTTGAAAATTCTAGACTCATTTGTAATCCGATTGGTTCTAGTATTGATTCATAAAATGCATTCCATTGATCTTCATTATATTTTGATTGAATTATTTCATCACTTATTCCAAAATAAGCTAATAATTTATCATCAATACTTTTAACTTGACTATCACTTGCTGTTGTTGGATTTATTGTTACTGGAGTAAATTCTGTTGTTGCATCTAAACCACCTATTCCTGATTTATCTCCTTGTTTAACAAAATCAGAAACAAATTGATCTCTCATCTTTTTAACATCTTCTGGCTTTAACATTGCTTTAGTTGATTTGATTACTCCTTTTATTGCTTGTGTAGTCTTAATTGCATTTACAATTCCTTCATCTAACACATGCTTGATTGATAATGTTTTGATAATTGCTTTAGGACTTCCTCCAAAAAGACCATCTTCTCCAACAAATCTTGTTAAATGAATACAACTATCATATGGTACGAATCTTTCTTTAGTTCTGCCAAACTTTAATTTTAAATAAAGATTCCCTTTAAATTCATAATACTTTCCTTCACTAAAGTTTAATGGGTATAAACCAGTAACTTTTAAATTTTCATCTCTTTTTACATAAATAAAAGAGTCATTATATAACTCTAAATTACTTATTACTTGATAATAAAATTGATAAGCATTTTGTACTTCATTAGGTCTCTTGGCCAATAATGTATATAGATTATCTTTTAAGTTTTCCATTTTATCTTTAAAATTTCTTATATGTCTAGGATGCATTTTAGCTCCATTTCTTGCTATTGCATCTATACACTTTAAAATATCTGGATCATTTTGGAAATCTCCTTTATATGGAGTGAAAATTGCTTTTCTATCATCTAATATTTTTACTTCTGTAGCTGTTGATGGTGGAGTTGTATTTTTATCATTTCCAAAAATATTGCTAAACCAACTTCTTAATTCCATTAAGTTACCTCCTCATTAATATAATTTAAGTATTCCTGTTGCCTATTAATGTAGATTACATATGCATCCATTAAAGAAGCTGCTCCATCTATTCTTTGTCTTGCTTTTTCTTTTGATAACATAATATTTTCATTATCATCTACTTTAACTACAACATTTGATAAATTCCATTTCAGAATAGGATTGTTATTGTAATTTATCTTTTTGTCCATCAAATCAGCTTTCATTTGTTTTAATGGTGCTGATTCAGTTTTATAGCCTTGTCTTACTTCTTGCATAGTAAAGCCATATTCTTTCATTTCATCACACCAAAATTGAGCATTCCAACTATCATAACCAACCCATAATGGCCTTAGATCATTTTCTTGTACCTGTTCTAAAAACCATAATGTTACATCATGATAATCTATTTTTGAATCTCCACTTAATCTTAACCATCCATTTTTTAACCATTTATCGTATGGTATTTTATCTTCTGTTACTTTTTTTTCTAAGAAGTTAGTTGGAATCCAATACATCTGCTTGATTCTTATTTTTCCTTTAACTACTCCTAGAATAGTTGCACAAGTCAAATCGGTTGTACTTGAAAGATCACATCCACCAATACAGTAACAATCTTTCCAATCACTATATATTTCTTCATTGTTTAAATCTTCAAAAGTCAACCATGCATTTTGAATATTTTGTCTAACATTAAAGTCTTTACACAAAAGATTGACTAACTCAATTGGGTTATTTTTTGCTCTTTCTACTTTTTCTCTCAATGTTTTTAATGATTTTATTTTTCCTAATGCTGGATTTGCTTTATACCAACACTCTTCTTTTACCCATTCTTTTTCATCATCTAATTCATAAATGATTGGCAATAAAACATCATCTTGAATAGTTCCTTCTATTACTTGTGTTGCATAATCATATTCAATATCAAAAACATTTTGTCTGACTGTTCCCATAGTACTTGTTTCTAGTAATAATGGTTGATCTCTTGCACTCATTGAATCATACATTACATCTAATAAGTTTTTATCTTTCCATGCATGCACTTCATCTGCAATGACCATATGTGAATTTAATCCATCTAATGAATTAGAATCACTTGCTAATGCTCTGAAACTTGAATCTGTTGAATCATAATATATTCCACCGATTAAACATCTTATTCTTTTCTTTAATGATGGACTTTTATTAATCATCTTTTTACTTTCTTCCCATACTATTTTTGATTGATCTCTTTTTGTGGCTACTGAATATATTTCAGCTCCACCTTCTCCATCTTTTGTTAGCATATAATTAGCTATTCCAGAATCTAATACTGATTTTCCATTTTTTCTAGCAACAAATAATATTGCTTTTTTATATTTTCTAAATCCTGTATCTTTATCTACAAAGCCAAAAAGTGCTTGTAAAAATGCTTTCTGAAATAGTTCTAATTTTAAAGGTTGTCCATTCCATTTTCCTTTACTTTGCCTACAATATTTTTCTATAAAATGAATACATCTTAATGACTTTTTTTCATCAAAAATATATGTATGTGTTTCATTTTCTCCAGTAGATTTATTAAAAAAAGAAACCTTCTCAGGCTTCTTAAGTTGCTTAACTAATCTACTGTAAATTGTCTTTACTTTCTTACAAACTTTATTAGGATTTTTTTTCATCCAATCATAATATTCTTCTATGTATGTCATGATAGATCATCATTATCAAAATCATCAATTCCATCTGATATTTCTTTTGGTAATAACTCTGTTATTTGTTTTGTTGTGGATTGATAATTTTTAATCATAGCATTATATTGAGCTAATGCTGGATTTGCTCTCTCAATAAAATATTTGCCTTGATCCATTTTTGTTACAACACCTTTTTCAGTTAATTCTTTCTTTAACTTTGTAAGTGTCTTTTTCATAAACTCTAATTCTTTGATTAGTGATAATCCTAACATAGCTTTTTCTTCTGGCATCTCATTAAATATCTTTTTCAAAGATTTGAAGTTAACTGGTTTTATTTTGCCCATTTTTGCGCTCCTTTCAAAGATTATGGGGGTATATGTGCGATTTTGCACATTTTTCAAAGGCCCTGTCCTCGGTTTCCCATTAAGGCTTTTAATGAGTCAAACTCGGGGGGCTTAATTCTTTTGAATAAGATTACCATCTTCATCAAAATCATAATTAATTCTTGTTACTTGATCTTGATGATGTTCTTTTTCGTGACATTCTTTACAAATACCTTCTAGGTTATTTTCATCTAAAGCAATTGAATCATCATATACATTAAAATTATCTAAATAGATTTTATGATGAACTATTCCTGTTCTTCTTTTTCCTTTAGGTAAGTAATCACTTAATCCATCTACATAAACTGGCATATGACATCTATTGCATAATAGATTTTGTTTTAACCATATAGTATTTTTAGTTGTCTTCCATGCTTTAGAATTATAAAATTTCTTTCTTATTCCATAACTCATTTTATTTCTTCTTAATAGATTTCTTTGTTTTACTATTAACTAGTTTAGCAGTTTCAATTTTAACTTCATTATCTTCTAACACATCTGCAGCTTTAGTAGTTTTAACTTCTGTAGGTTCAGAAATAACTTTAGCTTTTCCTGCTGCTACTAATTCATCTACTCTTTCTTTAGTAAGCTCTATATTAGCCTTTTTATAAAGACTGTGAATATTATCTGCTGTTGTTACGTTTTGATTTAATTTAGAGTCCCAATAATTAGCTTTAATTTCTACTTTCATATTTATTCCTCCTTATTTATTTTGATAACCAATCCATATCAGCTTGAGTAGCTTTTCTGGTTGTTGGTTTATCATCATCTATACTGCTTATCAGTATATTCATAAGTGAAACAAAAGACATTTCTTTCATTTCTTCTATAGATATTCCTAATCTTTTAGTTAATGCAATTATTTCAAATTCATCAACTGGATCATCATTATTATTCTTTTTGGGGAAATCTTTATATTCCCCTTGATATGGGTGCTGTTGCTAATGATATTACTTCATTGATCCATTCAGTATTATCATATAGTCCATCTATGTTCTTTAGGAAATCTTCAAATGTAGTAACTTGAGTAGAATCAGCTTCTTCTATCATCACATAAGATATTCTTAAAATAATTTCAGATACATCTTCAATAGAAGCTAAGAGTTTATCTGCTTCTACATCTTGAAGTTTTGATAAACTTTGCAAATCTTGTAGCATTTTTCTTCCAGTATCATTTTTATATTTAAATTGAGTATAAGCACTAGATTTCATACTATATTCTGTATTTCCTATTTTAATAATTTTTTTCATGTTATTCTCCTTCCTAGTAATAAACCTCCTAGAAAATACAAAACTAATTTTTATAAATTCTAGGCAGCTTATCACTGCCTTCCTCCCTAATCCGAAATGGAGCTTAAAAAGTGCTTACATTTATAAGCACCTTAGAATAGATATAACGGTAGGAAGGTTTTATTTTTATAGTGCAAAAATTTAGAATTACCTACAAACTAAATTTGAAACACTTCTTTTTAGACCAGACTTATATCTACTCCAAGCTACCTATAAACAAATAAAAAGACAATGTTGTCATTGTCCCTGTGGATTATTTTTTTACAATACCATATTATCAACACTTATTGGGAATTGTGGGAAACTTTTATTAAATGTTCTTTAATGTATGTTCTCATCTTTTTGGATGCTGTAGTTCTGTCACAATTCATTTCCTGACCTATTTCATACCAGTCCATTAGATCTAAAAATCTATGTCTCATAATTTGTCTTATCTCACTATCTTCTACTTTTTCTATATATGATTCAATTTCAATATATTTTTCTAGTGCTGTTATTCTGGCATCTAGTAGATCACTTAATAGTTCTGCTCTTTTTTCTTGAATACTTTGAATTTTAGGAGAAGAGCTTTTTATGTGTTCTTCAAATTTAATGGCTCCTACTCCATCTCCGAACCTTGCTATTTGTTCTTCTATTTTTTTTATTTCTTGTCTTAACCAATAAAATTGACTTAATTCTTTTTCACTCATTTGACTCCTTTCTTATTCAACCATACCCTCTTTGAATTCTACAAAACGAGATAATTCTATCTAATTCACTTTTTTATATTCAATATGCAGTTTTTACTTTTATTCTATATAGATTATCAACAATTTTTTGTTAACTTATTTTTTTTCTTAATTAGTTTATTTTCGTTTTATGGAATTATTGCTTTTAAAAATAAAAATCTTGTCTTGCTTTTAATTGATCTTCATCATTCCAACATATGTAGATCATTGTTACTTGTGGACTAGAATGATTTAACATTTTCTGTAGTGTTATTATATCTTTAGTCTTTTCATAAAACGTTCTTGCAAAACATTTTCTAAGTGAATGACATCCTACTATGTATTTAATACCTAGTTCATTTGCATAACCTTTTATTCTTTTCCATGCATTATCTGATGTAATTGGCTTATTTGTACCTTTTCTGGATGGAAATAAATATTCTCCTTCATATAAGTTATTTCTATTTATGTAATCTAATAAATCTTTGTGCAATTTAGGATTTAATTCCCAGTATTGCTCTTTTCTTGTTTTATTTTCTCTGATGTACATTATACCTTTTAATAAGTTCTCATTAACCTGTAATTTAAGTAAATCATTAATTCTAAATGCTGTGTTTAATCCTAACTTAACCATAATATAATCTCTATCATACATTTTCTTTTTAAGTTCGTTAGATTCACTATCTCTTTTCTTTTGCAGCATTATCATCAAATTAGTAGCATCTTCTTTTTTTAGTGGCCTAACAGAACTTCTACCATATTTAATTGGAAAATACTTAGCCATTTATACACCTCCTAAACTTTCAAAATCAACATATTCATAATCCAATCTTCTGCCATATAAATCCTTTTTAATTCCTGTAATTATGAAATACTCAATTTTGGAAAAATCATTAAAAGTAAAAGGGCTAATAGTAATAATCTGATCATTATATAATTTAATTATTAGAATATCATCAATATAATTATATTTAAAACTTTTAACTTCTTTATTAGGAATAGATAAATACTTGTTAAACTTAATTAGATTGCATTCTTTTACATTTCCTCTCTTTACAATTAAATTTTTTTTCATCATTTATCACTCCTTTATCATTTCGCGATTCTTTTTCATTCCTTCCATTATTCGTTTTAATACCTCTGATGCTATTTCTTTATTTATATTATCTAATTCCTTACATACATACTTATATGCTATTGTTGTATCTTCATCAGCTTCTGATAAATCATTATTAATCATAGCTTCTGTTACTTTACTTAAAATTGATCCTGCTATAAATAACTGTGTAGCACTTAAATTTTCTTTATATGTAACTATCATTCTTTATCACTTCCATTAGTTAAATCAATTAATCTTTCATATTCAACAATAGGCAACCCACCATAATTTTCTTCTAATGTTTTATGTACTTCTTTTATTATGTTTTCTTTTTGTTGTAATTCATGTTTTAATTTTATTTGTTCTTTTAATAAATTATTGTACTTTTTTTGCAACTTATCATTATCAAATAATTCTTCTGGTTCTTCTGCTAATTTTCTCAATGTATTAGCAAATGCTTTTTTAAATAATTCATTTTGTTCTTCTTCACTCACTCTTTATCACTTCCACTTTCCAATATTTTTGATGTTTGTACTAATCTTTGTACTATTTCTTGTTTTACCATTTCGTGCATTTTAATCATAGAAATATCTTTTAAAACATTATTGTTTGCTTTCCTTATTGTTTCTTCTAATGTAAGTATTTTTTTATTTAGTCTTTTTATTTCTTTTGCTAGCATTTTATTAACACAAAATAAATTATCATTTGCTATTTTTAAATCTTCTACTAATTCATTCACTCTTTATTACTTCCTTTAAATCGTTATAAAATTCAACTACTTCTGATAATCTTAAAACTATAAAAAAATCATCAATGGTATCGTTTTTATTTGAATTAATAAATTGTTCAAAATTGCTAAAAATACTATTTATCTTATTATTTAGTCTTTCTATTTCTTTTTTTCTATCAGTAGATATTTTAATCTGCTTTGTATATTCTCTTTTGATATTTTGATACTTACATAAATAATCACTCATCTTACTTGATAATATTTGTTTTTCAGTAGTCCATTTCTCCCATTTTTGTTCTTTTTGTAATATTAATCTATTTAATTTTTCTACTTCTGCTTTATAACCATAATCTTCAGCTAATTTACTCATTGGTTCACTTGCTCTTAATAATAAGTTTTCTTCTCTTAACTTTTCTATTTCTTTATTCAAATTATCAACATACTCTAATAATGGTATAACTTGTTCTACTTTTAAATATGCTATCATATCATCATTATATTGTTCTGGATGTTTAGCAAAATCTAATAAATATTTAAAAACACTTTTTAATTCATCCCTCATTACTTCCACTCCAATTCTTCGACTTGTTTATTTATTGCTTGTATGTCTTTTATATCTATAATTCCATTTAATTTAATCATTTTTAATCTTTTGTTAAATATTATTGAACTTACAACTGATGTTCCAAAAAAATCATCTTCTTTTCTTTTAATATATTCAATAGTATGGTCTTTTTGCCAATATAAATCAGTTTCATACCCCAACTTTTCAAACATCTCTCTTGCACTCATTTTACTTCACCACCTAATATTTTAATAATTTCTGCATTATCTCCATATTCCATACACCATAATCCCCATGTATCTTTTCTATTTCTATATTTGTTTAATTTTTGTATTGCCTTGTTTATATTGTTTTTCATCTCTCTATTTTCTTCTTCTAACATTTTTATATAATCTCTTGTTTTTAATTGTGCAGTTCCTACAAATACATATTCTTTTTCTTTCACTCTTTATCACTTCCTAAACATATATCAAGTAAATCTAATATTCCTTTTCCGTGTAATGTTAAAATTCTTTCTCCTGTATTTCTATGATTAAATGTATTCTTATCTATAAATTCCATTATATTATGTATTATTTTTTCATGCTTGTTGTTTAAATACTCATTTTCTTTATTTAGTCTTTCTATTTCTTTGTCTTTTTCTTCTATTAAATGTTTTCTTTTTTCATATCTTTTCTTCTCATATTCTTTTACTTTATCTTGATTTTTTTCTTTCCATTTTTGAGTTGCTTTTATATGACTTTCTCTATATTTGTAATATAATTCTTTTGCATTTCTTTTCTTCTTATTTAATTTTGATATTTCTTCATTATATTCCATAATATCTCCTATCTCACTCATTCTTTATCAACTCCTTTTAGTTTTTGTAATACATTATATATTTCTTTATAAACTCCTCTTATAGGTGCTGTATAACCTAACATATTTTTGTTCTTTTCAGTTAATTCAACAGTATATAATTCAATTTCTCTTTCTATAAAATTTTCAAGTTTATTTATACTATTTTCTAATCTCTCAACTTCAAACTCTAAATCTGATATTCTCTTTAATAAGTCGTTTATTACTTTGTCTTTCATATCTTGTACTCCATACTATTTAATCTGTCTATTATTCTATTTAGATATTTTTTTAATGATTCTATATCTAATACTAATTCTTCTTTTGAAATGTTTTCATAATTGCCTTCTTCAAAATAATAATCAGAATTTAAATGTTTTAGTTCTTCTAGGCTGTCTTTATTTGTTATAACATCATCCCTGATCCCAAATATTCCATCATTTCCAAATGAATATACTTCTTTCCCATCTTGATACATTCTCCAACCTGTAAATTTATCTTTTTTATCTTCTTCTATTATTTCTACTTCATTATTTAAATTATCTAAACCAAACATAGCAATTGCATATTTTTCTTCAATATTTTCCAAACAACTACCTGTAAAAATGTATTCTTTATCTCTGTAAATAACATGTGTCCCTGTATATATTTCTCCATTAGCTATCTTATTTAATAAATCTATTATCTTCATATTTATTTTCACTCTCCTTTTATAACTTTATAAATACATATAATTAATTTTCCAAATAAATAAAGTGGTATTTTAAATATATCTAATATGATTGCTACAGGTAATATTGATATCATAAATAATATAAAAATAGTAAGAAGATAAAAGCCACCACGCCAATCATCACTATGGTCTCTTCTATAACCTTCAGCAATAACGAATTTGCCTGTCTGTAAATATTCTTCTATACTTCTTGTTATTTCATCAATTAAAGATCTTGTCATTTATTCCTCCACTTTTTATTTTCCAAAATACAACCACCATGTATAAATTTTTTTGTTTATTTTTTGTTCTTTTAAAGCAATTATTTTTTGATTGTTTTTTTCATATAAATTAATTTCACTTTTTATTAATTCATCACTTTTTAATTCAGGATATAATGTAACTAATGTAATATAACTTGTATCAGTTTTTAATTCAGTAAATGTATCTTGTTCATGCTTCATATATTGTTTAACAACTTCTTCTACTTTTTTTTCTATTTCTTCATTTTGTGTAGAATATAATTCTATTTTTTCATCTATTACAGATACTCCTACCAATTTAACTAATAAATAAATTGCTATTCCTAATTTAATAATAAATCCTGTTAACGGAAATGCTGCTATCTCTAAATCGGCATCTGTAAAAGGTAATATTATAAATAATACTATTGATATTAAAATTAAAATTATCATCATAATCAATTCACTCCTCCACTATATCAACATAATCATATCTAAATCTCATTATCGTTACATAAATCCAAAGCTTTATTCCTTTTCTCTTAAACATTCGTAACTTCACTTTATACGTTCCATTAAGTACCATTGGGTAACTCATTACATATATTCTTCTATCGGTTTCCATATATAGTTAAGATTATTAATGTTATACATATTATTAATGTTATTATTACTGAATTACTCATTTATCTTTACTCCTTCCATCAAAATATTTCCTGTATAATTAAATTTTCTAATCCATCTTCTACCTTTTTTTACTCTTCTTACATTAGTTATTTCATGTTTTAATTTAGCTTTAAAATAAACTTGCTTTGATTCTCCATCTCCATAATCACATCCTAAAATAAAATTGGATTCTGTAGCTGTTTTTTCTAGTTCACTAAATAAATCAACTGATAAATCTGTTTCTATTGCTGCCGATAATTCTTCTGATTGATTTAGAAATGAATAATCAAAATCTTGATCTGATTTTATTTCCATTTCCATAGATGAAGTAGATTTTATTTCTTTACCATCTAAAGTACTTATCTTTACATTACCTAAACCAAAATTCATACTTACTCCTTTGGCATTTCATAAATTACTGTATCAGTATAATTAATTGGTACAATATCAAAATTTTTATCTCCTGCAATTAAATCTATATTGTTTAAATCTTCAAAATATTTTTTAGCAGATTTAGTTGTTTCTGGTTTAAGTATAGTTTTTGATTTTAATAAAAATTTCCCTCTAATTTTATTTTGCATTTCATCTAATACTTCTAATGCTCTTTCTTTTGATTGATAAGAACCTAAAAGTTCATATTCTGTATTTTTATCATAATAACCATAAATCATGTTCATTTCTACTGCTATATCATTTACTTTTACTAATACTTCTTTATCTTGACTTCTAATCCATAAATCCATTTATTTCACTCCTTTTTTATAAATTTTTAATTCTTTTAATATTTCTTTTTTTAGATTAATCTTTTTTTTATCTCTTTTATTAACTATTTCTAAATCAGACTCTAACTCTTTTATTCTCTGTTTTAATTTTCTGTTTTCAATTAAAAGATCATAATATAATTGCTCATAATCTTTCATTTTTCACCTTGTTCGTTTTATCAATAACTTTAGCAATCAACACTCCTGTTTTAGTTATTTCTTTATCATCAGTTATAAGTTTATTTCTATTTAAGATTAATTCCTCAGAACTAGAAACTAATACTAAATTATCTAAATCCAAATTATTTTTATTACCATCAGCAAATATTATCTTAGTTCCTTTAGGTATAGGACCTTTGGCTTTCTCATATATTACTCTATGTAATAGTTGCCATTTATTAGGTTCTTCTACTTTAATTTCGTGATAACCATCAACATTAACCCTTTTACTACCTACTTCTCTATGATTTTGTGGAGTATGACCTTTTTTAAAACAAGTTGTTCTGGCTTTCTCTTGCTGTTCTTTTGTTAAATATTCATCCCATTTTTTACCTTTGTTTGCTGGTGATAATCCTTTTCTAAATTTACCCCTATTTATATCAGTCCTAAGATTTATTCCTTTTCTTCTTTTCAATCTAGCTTTTAGATTGCTGATACTATCATTGTTGGTATTAATATTAAATTTTTCATTTACTAATTTTGCAAGTTCCATGTTATCTTTACCTTGATAATTTTTAAAAATAAAATCTAATATTTCATCTGTATATTTAATTCTTTGAGTCATTATTATTCTCCAATAAGAAAACTTTTTTTGTATCTTTTAAACCTAACTCATCAGCATACTTTTTAGCATCTAAAATAACTTTTGCATTATTAACAATAGATGTACTTATTCCTGAAATAGCTTTAGCTCTTTTTAATTCTTTGTTTAGATTCTCATCATTATCTAATGTTTCATCATCATTAAGCCTTTCTAGTTCTTCAAATAGATAATTATTTAATGCATTAAGATCATTCTTCATATTTCCAATACCTTTCACATATTGTTGACTGATAAAAATCATTAGGTGTTAATTGATAACATTGATGATCTATTAACATGTCTATTACTTCTAAGATTATTCCTGAAATAATCATTATTATTGCAATTATTAATAATACAATTGGTATTTTTTCTATTTTCATATTAAATCCTCCAACATTGTAAAAATATCTTTTTGTTCCTCTTGTTCGTTCTTTTTGCTTCTGTTATCTAAAAATTTTGCATTTTTAGACTGTCTATAATATTCTTCATGTATAATTTTTCCACTTATAATTCCTATTAGATGATCAATTCTCATATTGTCATAATTTTTATTGGTCCATCTGCTATTGTCACTCTTTGCATAGTTATATTGCTCGTTTAACATGTCTTTTAATTTATTTAAATAATTAATTAAATCTTTTTCTTCAAATGTGTCTAGTTCTACTACTCTCATTTTCAACCTCTTTTTCCTTAACAAATAGATTTAGCATTATACAAAATCTTTGATATAAGTTTTTATATTTTTTAGATTGTGCATATGTTCTTCTTAAATCTTCTGCTAATAAATCGTTTCTTTGCTTCTGAATATTTACTTCTCTTAATAACCTGTAATACTTTCTTTTCCAATAATATTTGTTTTTATTCTTGCTGAGTTCTTTTTCTATTTTTTTTATAATTTTTTTAAAATAATTATTTTTCTTTTTCATATTTTTTCTCCAATAGTTTTAATTTAAATAAATTTTTTTCTTGATAATAAGGAACCCCATGATATATAGGAAGTAGTCTTGTATAACATTGCATTAATATTTCTGATGGTACTAAGTTTTCAATTATGACTACATCATTTTTTACTGAAAAATATAATTGTAATTTTCCATAGCATTTTATAAAAAATTCATCTATTGGAATATCTAAAGAATATATTCCATCTTTTTTTCCTAATTTTGTTATATTTGGCATTATTTCAAAAGTTAAATATTTATATGACTTCATAAAATACATTCTTAAACTTTTTAATTTCTTTTTAAAATTATTTTCATCCAGAATAACAACATATTTATTAAGCAATTGTTCATTAATCATAATTTGCCCATTTACTCTCGACTAGGTAAATAATTAATAGTAAATAGTTATATTGCTGGATTGTCATATCTGATAAATAGTTAATCTTTAACATATTTTTTATTGATTCCATTGGTATCTTATAGTTTTCAGCTATTTCATACACTTTTTTCATTTGGTCTTGATCTATACAATTCATAATTCCATCTCCTAATCAAATCTTTGTGATAATTTATTGTATTGATAATGCATCATTCCTAATGAACCATTTCTGTTCTTACCAATTAAAAAAGTAATTGATACATCATCTTTTGATATATTTTTATCTTGATTTTCATCATGCATTAAAATTACTGTTGTTGCTGATTGTTCTAATTCTCCAGAATCTTTTAATTCTGATATTTTTGGTAGCTGCTTATTGTCTGCTGTTCTATTCAATTGACTTACTAAAAAAATAGTACAATCATAGTCTAATGACATTTGTCTTAACTCTTTTACTATTTCAGTTAAATTTTCATATAATGAAGAATTCTTCTTTGATTTTATTAATCCAACATGATCAATAAATACAATGGTATGTCCTTGCTTTGATTCATTCATTATTTTTCTTCTTATTGTTGCTACTGTTTGACCTTGAGAAAATACTTTTATTTTCTTAGATGCTATTTTTTCACATGCCATTTTAATTGCATCTTCTTGATAAGTTGTTGCTGGATTATCTAAATATTTCATATCTATTTTTGAATTAATTGAAACTAATCTTTGGTAAAGTTGCTTTTCGGCTATTTCCATATTGAAATATAAACAGTTATATCTATCAGATAAATCTTCTAATAAATTTAAACAAAATCCACTTTTACCTAATCCTGTTCTTGCAGCTATAATAACTAGATCATGCTCTTGTATATTTGCTGTTGTTGATAATTTTTCAAATCTAAAGTTAATATTTTTATTCTTAGAATTTATTAAGTTAAATATCTCCATTCCATTTAATCGATTATTATCTAATCTAATTGATTGTGACTCTAAACTATGAATATTTTCTAATAATGTTTCTTTATTTATTTCTTGATTTTTAAATTGATTAATTACCTTCATCATTTCATTATCAATATATTTGTTAAATAAAAGTTCCTGAAAGTAATCATAATCATTTACTTGTAATAAAGTTTCGGCTAATAAATGTGTTAATTTTTCTATTATTTTATTTGCAGGATTTTTTATATTAAATTCAGTTTTATAGTTTTCAGCAATTCCTATAATATTTATTGTTTGATATTCTTCATATTGTTTTTTTAGTAGTTTAAATATGAATTTGTTTTCTTCATTTAAAAAATTTGTTTCTGATATTACTGTTTTTTTAAATAACTCTGGTTTTAGTAATAAGTGACCTAAAATAGTATCTTCAATATTATTCATCTAAATCTCTATAATAATTCTCTATATTAGGTTCTTTGCTAGTTTTAGAAATAGTCTTATTACTATATTCATTTAAATAGTCTTTTGCATCTTCTACTGTTTCTACCTTGTTTTGTTTCCAATTAAATATAATTCTATCTATGTATTTTATAGTTTTAGCATTATGTAATACTGCTTCTTTTACAGCTAATTCTATAATTTCATATTCATAATCCCATTTATTAATAATTTCTATTTCTATGGGACTAAGCATTCTTCCTAAATTTTCTTCAATTAGATTAAAAATATTTTCTTTTATATATTTTCTTTCTTCTTCTTCTTCTTTATTTTCTTTGTTCTTTTGGCAATACCCCTCTTGATATTTGTCAATACCTATAATTTTTATATTTCTTTGCCTTATTTCTTTTCCTGCTCTAATATATTCAATTTTTAAATAATTATTTTTTTCTAAATTACCAATCCATTTACTTATGGCACTAGGATCAACTTTATATAATCTAGCAAAATAATTATTACTAGCATAGCAAGTCCCAGTTTTATCTAATAAAGCTGATATTTCTCCATAAAGAATTTTTTCATTTGCTTTTAAGTTTTTGTCATATCTTACATTTGCAGGAATAACTGCATAATAATTTGGTTTTTCGTTCATCTTTAATCTCCTATTTAATTTTTTTAAATATTCAACCAACCCTTTTACTTTGTATAATCAATAAAATATTGAAAAATAACATCTGCAGTTAATACTGCTATTCCAAAAGTAATAAAACCAAACCATGTCCAACTAATAGTCATACCAGTAATAAAACTTTTTATTCCTACTAGATAAAGATCATGTCCTATCACTCCTATTGCTAATACAAATAAAATAACCAACCCTATATTTTTCCAATTTATTTTATATTTTTTCATTTTTAATCTCCTCTTTTTATTCTTTTATTTAATTCCTAAATCTTTTTTTATCATCCACGTTAAAGCAATTAATGTTTTGCCTTTTGGAATAAAATAATTTTCTTCTTCCATCTTGTTTCTAATTCTTTTTATGTAATTTAATGCTGATGAATATGACATTGTAGGAATAACAATTATCAGATCATTAGCACTTAAATATTGCTGTTCTAAAATTTCTTTTATAGTCTTGTCGGACATATATTCCATCTCCTTTTAACTATTGTTGCATTATGCAACATAATTATTAAAAAAAATTAGTAAATCTTCTCCAATAGCAGCACTAATTTTTTGAAGTGTTTCTATATCAATTCTTGTTGGCGAGTTTTCCCAAGCTGAATATGTATTTCTACTTACTTGTAATCTTGCTGCAACATCTTCTTGACTGAGTTTTTTCTTAAATCTTTGAAGTTTTATATAATCTGATAATTCTTCATTCAATTTATTTTTGGTTTCCATTTTTTACCTCCTTTGTACCTTAATTATATGTTGCATTTTGCAACAAGTCAATAGCTATTTTGCATTTTGCAAAATTATTATTGATAAAAAATGTAAAATAGCATATAATTCTAGTTAAGGAGGGTATCTATGACTATATATTTAGGAAGTAATATACAATATTTACGTAAAAAATTTAATATTGATCAAGATAAGTTAGCTCAAGACTTAAAAGTGCCTAGATCTACATTAAGTTGTTGGGAGAATGGCATAAGAACCCCAAAGATAGAAACTATAGAAAAAATTGCTAATTATTTTAATGTTGGGATGAACATTATTACTAAAGATTATTCATCTGTTGAAATCAATGCTAACTCGAATTTAGTAAATATGTTAGAAGATAATGTTGATAAACTTAGTGATGATAATAAGAAAAAAATTGAAGAAATAATTAAAACCATTAAATAGAAGGATTAGAAATATGAGTATTAAAATAAGATATGATTTTGAAAAAAATAAAGTTATTACAGATACTGAAATGACTGTTAATAATTTTGAATATTCTCTATTACAAAAAATTATTAATGAATTAGATTTGACTGATGCAATAATTAATAACAACACAACTGATTATACTACTCTTAATTATAAAGGTTTTGATATTGTAAGAATTAAATATACTAATAAATCTAAATGGATTTCCATTTTTTTATCTGATGAAGATAAAAAACTATATAATAATTCTGCTCTTTTTGAAGCACAAAAAAAGAAAACACAACTTCATTGGAAATCAAAATTATATGATGACAATTTAGAACCATATTATCAATTAATTAGAAATAGATGTTTGATTATAGAGAAAAAACAATAAAAAAAGACCTAGTGCTGCAACACTAGATCTAAACCTAAATAAATTAGGTGCAAACAAAAGAAAATATGTCCGACAAGACTACAAATCCTTTTTTTATTTGCACTTTTATTATAACAAAAATATTACAATTAAACAATAAAAGGATGTGATTTTATGCCAGTTTATAATGAACCAAATAAAGAAAAATGGACTAATGATGGAAGGCATTGGTATTTTAGGATTTACTATAGAGATATAAATGATAATTTGAAACAAAAAAAATCAAAAATGTATTTTACAAAACAACAAGCTATGGAAAATGAACTTCTATTCTTAAGTAAACATGATATTAAAATTTTAGTTAAGTTTACAACTGCAGCAAATTCATATTTTGAAAATATTTCTAAAATTAGAAAAGTATCTACAGTTTACAGTTACAAAAAAGCATATTTTAGCCACATAGAGCCATTTTTTAAAGATATGTATATAAATGATGTATCTATTAAGAAAATAAGTTTATGGGCTGATAATATGAATTCTAGTGACCTATCTACTGAATATAAAAATAAAATATATGTAATTTTATCTAATATTATGGATCATGCTATAAGAGAATATGGAATTAAATCAAATCTTGTAAAGGCATATGGTAGATTCCAAGAAAAAAACGATAAAGTAATTCCTGATGACAAAAAGATTAGATATATTACTTATGATGAATTTGTTAAATTTATAGGTGTAATTGATGATCCTCTATGGAAGACCTTTTTTACATTTGCTTATTATTCTGGATGTAGAAGAGGAGAAATACAGAGTCTAAAATGGACAGATATTGATTTTACTAACAATGATATTTTAATAGATAAAACATTGTATGAAGAAGTAAAAGGAAATGTGGAGATTACTTCAACTAAGAATAATCAAAATAGAAAAATAAAAATGAGTAAAACACTAAGAAATACTCTACTCGATTATAAAAATATAGTTATGACTTATAAAGACTTTTCTGACAATTGGTTTGTTTTTGGAAACACTAGATTCTTACCAAAAACTACTATTGATCGTAATAAAGATAAATATTTTAAAATATCTGGTGTTCATAGAATAACAATGCATGAATTCAGACATAGCCATGTTTCTTTATTAATTAATGAATATGTAAAATCATCTAAAGAAAAAAATATGAAAGTTGATACAGCTAAATTCTTTTTAATGATGTCTAACAGATTGGGACATACAATTCAAGTGATGCAAGATACTTATATGCACTTGTTTCCTACAATACAAGATGAGATTGTTGATTTATTAGACAATCTATAATTTATACCAATTTTTAATAAAAATCATAAAAAACAAGACGTAAAACAAGACGTAAAAAAATAAAAACGTTGAAAAATCAACGTTTAATAGTCAATGGTCGGGAAGACAGGAGATTTTATTTATTATATTATCAATTTAATTTGCTTTATTTTACAATGATTTAATAGTTAGTATTTTTATTCATTTTGTTACATTTTTAAAAAAATAAGATAAAAATAAGATGTAATTTTTTAAATAAAATAACTTATTACTTCTTTTTCTTTTAATGGCAATATTCTTTTTAAATCAAGTATTGCATAGAATCTGTTTCTTCTTTGTTTTATGTGAATAATTTGATATTGCATATTATATTTTTTATTAAATTCAACTGCTTCTTTTTCATTAAGAATTATAGTTTGATACATCTAATTCCTCCTTTCGAAGTTGTATATTAACTTATAATAAAAACTTATGCAAATGACCATTTTTTTTAATTTAAATCATATTTAGGAGCAAATTTCTCTTATTTTGCATCTAAATGCACTTTTTCACGCAAAAATGCTCCTTAAAATGCAAATTTTCACTATTTTAAAAAAATTTAAAAAAAGAAGCTAGTCTTTATGACTAGCCTTTTTATACTTCTAAAAGTGGACCACAATCTACTCTAAATTTAACTCCATCTGCTTCTAATGTTGCAACACCATTAGGTGTAAATTTTGTAGGTAATTCTATTTCTTTTACTTCAAACACTTTATCACAACACCAATAGTCTCCAGTATTTAGTATTCCATTATAATTAGCATTAGATCCATCTCTATTACATTTTGCTAATGGTCCAGATGGAATATAATCATTAATTCCTACTGGAGAGCCATAACAAGTTGCATAACATCCTATTGCTCCATTTTTATATTTATTATTCTGTGTTATGATTTTATCAACTTTGAATACTCCATTAAACTTAACTTTAGAACCTACATGAAGAATTTGATCAACTACTTCACTTTTGCCATTATTTAATAATTCTTGAACTTTATTTACAAAAGTATTCCAATCATATGGATTATTTCTTCTTATGTCGTATGGACAATCCTTTCCAGTCCAGTTATTATGCTGAAATAAAAAAGACTTAGCATTGCTAACTCCATTTCTTTTTAGTATATCTGCTGCTAAAATAACAGCATTATCAGTAGCTTTTCTAATGTCTCCATCTGCATTATCACAAATTTCTATAGAGATAGTTTTCATGTTACCATCTCCGTTGCCATCTCCTTGACACCAAGCAACTTCGTTTTCTGGTACACATCTTACAGCATAGTCTTTATCAACAGCATAGTTCCATGAAATAGTTTTATATTTCCAGCTTCCTCTTAATAAATTTGCATGAGCAATGGCATTTGCACCTTTAGACCAATTAGATGTGTTATGAATTGATATACCTTTAAAACCTGTACGATTTCTACAAGGCCTACATAATCCATCTACAGGTGCTAGTCTTTCAATTACTTGCATTTTTATTTTCCTCTTTTCCATCTATTGTTTCTGGATCAAATCCAATATCTGTCA
>CAMVAN010000012.1 GCA_947165475.1 uncultured Caryophanales bacterium
TCTCCTATTTTTCCAGATAAAATTTCTTTTTCTGCTATTTCTCTATTATCTTCAGCAATATATTTAACAACTACATAACCTGTTTTAGGCTCTTCTGGTTCAGGTACTTCTTCAATTTCTTTTCTCTTATACTTATATGTTACTTCAATAATATCATCATTATAAGTGCCTTTATAATTATCAGTTTTCTCTACAAAATTATAACCATTGATTACTTTTTGACTAGTTACATATTTTGTTCCCTCTTGAGCAGTAGTAACAACGTCATCTAATAATGCATTATTATTTTCATCAACATAATGTACTATTAAAATTCCATAATTTAGCTCTGGCTCTTCTGGGATTTCTTCCTGAGGCAGTTTTTTATAGATATAAGTAACAATAATTGGTTCTGCTTCTCCTTCTTCCGGAACAATATAAGTTCCTTCTGTTGGATCAGAATCTTCAGATACTTTAACAAATTCATATCCATCAATTACTTTTTTCTTTGTAGCATATTGTGCATTTTCAGTTATATGCTCAATTACCTCTTCAGAAATAGTATTTCCAGCTTCATCTTCATATCTAGTAATAACTAAATATGGAGAACATGTATTACTGCAAGAGTTACAGCTTGTATCTGAACATGTATTGCAACAAGTGTTATTGCAACAATTATTATTATTTTTCTTTTCTTTATAAACATAGATTACATGGGTATCTTCTTTAGCATAATTACCATTTTGATTTTCTGGAATACCAGATAATTCATAATTATTAAATGTTTTAGCAACAGTTGAATAAGAATTTCCAATCTTACCAGTTTGAGTCTCAGGAGCTGCTAAATCATCACCATTTTCATTTACATAATGTGTAATAACTTTTCCTTCTCTATTATAATAATAGATTACTACAATTGGTTCATTAATTGATTCTTCTGTATATCTATTATTAGTATTATCTGGAGTTGTAACGATAGAATCTAGGCTATAACCTTCAATAATCATTTCATCAGTTCTATATTCTTCTCCAACAATACCAGATTTTGAAATTTCATCACTTAAAGGTTTATTATCTTCTTTATCAAGATATTTAACAATAACATTTCCTATTTTTTCTTCTTCTACTGCTTTATAGTAATAAGTAACAATTATTGTTTCATCTTTCTTAAAGTTTCCAGTTTCAATTTCTTCTGAATCAACTCTAACAAAGTCATATCCCTCAATCTCTTTTTGTGGAGTTTCATATGTTTCATCTACATATCCATGTTTTGTATATCTTTCTGCAATTTCTTCATTTGTAATAGCGTCTTTATAAATTGCTACTACATCGCCACTATTTTTTTGATAGCGATAATATACGTCAATGTCTTCTCCATCTTTATATGTACCAGTAGTATTATCACTACTATTAACATATGTATAATTTTCAATATCTTCAATCAAAGTAGTTTCATAATTGTCTTCTACTTTGCCAGTTTGAATCTCTCGCTCTGCAATTTCTTCATTACTTTCAATATCAACATAATGGGTTATTACTCTACCAGTATGCTTTTTGTAGTAATAAATAACAGTTTGATCAGTTTCAGTATAATTACCGTATTTATTATCAGGCTCTGCAACTAAATCATAATATTGAATGTTTCTTGCAGATGTAGAATATGATTCTCCAACTGTTCCAGTTAAATGATCATCAGATGCTAGTGGAGTTTCAGTTATTTCTTCCAAATACTTAATTATAACGTTTCCTAATTTTTCAAAAATGTAAGTAACATTAATTGGTCTTTCATTTAAGAAAGTACCTACAGTCTTACCAACGCTTCTTAAGTATTTGTATCCTTGTGATAAAATATCTTCTAATCTTGTCTCTTTAACTTCATCTGTATTATAGTTTTCTCCTATTTTTCCAGATAAAGAATCATTATCACGAATTACATTTCCGTTTTTATCTTCATAATGAATAATAACTTGTCCATAATCTAATACTTCCAAAGTTAATTGAATATCGTTATTATTTTCATCTGTTATTATTGCATCTTTTGCATCATCCCAATTTGGTTCTTCATGATTTTGAGTACTACCCCAATCAAATGAGAAATGTCTATTATTAGATGCAACTTTAGCATCAGCATCCATTGAACCAATAACATTTCCAGTAATTGTCATTGTTTGGTTTTTAACACCTTCAGCTATTTCAGCCCCATACATAATAAACGTTAAATAATCAGGTTCATTATTTAAAGCTGTTTGTAGTTTATTAAACTTATCATATAAACTACTATAATCATCAGTAGATGTTTGATTTTTTAAAATCATAACAATTTTTACAAGTGTTCCATTATCAGTTTCTTCAACTTCTACTGGAATTAGTTCAAACATACCATTATAGTCTGCTTCATAATTATTTCCATCAAGTGATAATAATTTATAAGCATCCATTGTTGTTGGAACAACAATTCCTTTTGGAATCATTAACTCAGTTTTAAATGAACTATTAACATTTTCTAACTCAATTCTACTTGTAAATGCTGGTATTAGCATTTGATCAAAAGGAGTTAATTCAGTTTTTCCAGTAATAACTTTATACATTGCTTCTACTGTGTCTTTTAATTGTTGTTTTATTACACCAATCTCTAATGATGTACCAATATCAATTACATCATTTTCATATAAATTTGAGAATACTTCTTCATTTTCAGTATCAAAAGTTTCTTCTCCAGTTTTTCTTATAAAGATATCTCCTTTTAGACCTTTATCTCCAGTAAATGTACCATTCATATAAACGAAATATACATCTATAGTATCTTTTGTATAACTACCTGAAACCTTAGAAGCATCTTTAGGTGCTAAATAGAAATATCCTTCAATATCTTTGATTTTATCATTTGCATTATAAATATCATTAACTTTTCCAGACAAAACTTCTACTTCAGATATTTCATTGTTGTTCAAATCAACATAATGAACAATAACTTGACCTTCAATTTTCTGATATTTATAAACTACTTCTTGATCTTCTTCACTATATGTTCCATATTGATTATCTGGATCAGACACTAATAAATAATCTTCAAATTCTTTAGGAGATGTAATATATGATTCATTTACTGTTCCATAAATTTTATCATCTTCTTCTACTAAAGACTCTCCAGTATCTATATCTATATACTTTATAGTTACAAGACCTAATTTTTCATAGATATAACTAACATTAATTGGTCTTTCATTAGTAAATGTACCTTCTGATTTACCAGTTGAAGTTAAATATCTATAACCTTGTGGTAATATTTCTTCATCTCTTATTGCCTTAATAGTAGCTGTTGTATACTCATCTCCAACAATACCTGTTAAAATATCATTCTCATGAATAATATTACCATTTTTATCAATATAATGAACAATTACAGTTCCTTCATGAATTACATTATATGTAACAGTTGGTACAGGGAAATCTTCTGGTTCTCCCGTTTGTTCTTCATTAACTGGATATAATGTTGCTTTTTCGTTTGTTGGAACAGTATATTCACCCATTTCATTAGCTTTTTCAACTAATTTTTCTTTATATCTTAAAACTAATGAATCAAAACTTGAAACATTTTCATTCATTAACCACTCAAATGACTCATCTTCATCATTATAAGTTACTTTATATAAAAATTCTTCATCTTCGTTTGTTCCAAAAGTATAAGTATTATCATCAACTACTGTTTTTTCTAATGGCTCTTCATTCTTAATTACTTCAAATGAATCTTTTACAACATCAAAATTATTTCCAATATAATCAATTACTTTAGATCCTTTTCCTAATAAGTTAATGATTTTATCAGTAATTGTCATGAAATCAAGACGATCATCATTACCAGCAAGTCTTGCTAATTGTTTTAAGAATCCTTCACCAATTCCGTAGGTATTACGAACAGAAGTAGTAAATCCATTAATCCCTAAATTAACCAATACTTTCCAAACTTTTTCTGCTTCATACATTGATCTATCAAAAGATAATGCATGCTCTTTATCATCATGTGGAACATAAACAAATGTTCCGTTTTCAATTTCTGAGCTTATGCGACTATAAGGAACATTTACTCCGTATGGTTCATAGCTTTGAACGAATGTATCTTGGTCAGCCTCAACATATTCGTTTACTTTTTGCCACCATTCATCCCATGTTAGATTATCAGGAATATTATAGTTTCCATCACGTCCATTACGCGCTAAACTCCATCCAGTTGGACCACCTTCATAATTACTTCTATCAGAATAATTATTTAATTGATAGTAAATAGTTTTTAACTCATTATTTTGAGTAAACAATCTCGTTAGTCCATCACTGACTAAAATAACATATTTTCTATTATTTGGTACTTCTGTATCTGCAGTAAGTGTATCAATTACTTTCTCAACTCCTGCACTAATATTAGTACCACCTTTTAATCCAGACTTATCTAATATTGCATTATCAATATTAACCTGTTCATCCTCTGTATAAGTTGTTAAACCATAAGATACTTTTGCGTCTCCACCATATGTTATTACACCAACTTTTACAGTAGCTTGTGTTTCTGCTAATGCTGTATATAAGTCATCTAATAATTCATTTGCTTTTTCAATAGTTGCTTGATTACAATCAGATTTATCTAAAACAAATACAACATCGCTAGTTAAATTTTTATCTTTTCCAGAAATAATTAAATCAATAATTGTTTCTTCATTTTCATCTAATTCTGTAGCTGTTTTATCCTTTTCGGTATTAAAATCATATTTATTTTTAGAATAAACATATACTACTTCTTTATCTACACCATATTCAAAAAGTCCATTTTTATTTTCTGGAATTGTTTTAATTGTATAACCAGTAAAATCTTTTGAATATGTTTTATACTCATCTCCATTTTTTCCTGATAGAGTTTCTACCTCTTTTAAATTATTACCATCTTCATCAACATAGGAAACTAAAACATTTCCACGTTTTACAGTATAATAATAATTAACTACTATTGGGTTAGAGTATGTATCATCTGCATATTGGCCAGTTGGTTCTCCTTCTACTCTATCAAATAAATAATTATCAATATCTTCTTGTGTAGTAGTATAGGTATCTCCCACTACACCTTCCTTATTTACTTGACTTGCTAAAGGATTATTAGTTTCACTATCTAAGTGATTTACTTGTACTTTGCCAACAGGCTCATAAATATAGAAAATATGGATATCATCCTCTGTATATACCTTATTACCACTAAAATCTGTCGTATCGGTAGCAGTATTTAAATATCCAGCAATTTCAATTGGTTTATATATGCTAGATTCAGCATAAGAAGTCCCAACTTCACCTCTATCTGATAGAGTATAAACTACGTTTTCCCCTTCTTTATCTATTTCAATAGGATTTCCTTCTTTATCTACATGATGAACATATAGATTTCCATTTTGAATATAATAATAATTATAATAGAATGTCATATAATATGGATAATCTAAGAATACAGCAATATCTCTTGGTGGATTTAAAACTCCAAATTCTGTTGATGTTCCATAATAATTATCATATCTAGACTTATATCCAACACATTCATAACTTTCTGGAATATCAGTTAATACTCTTACTGCAGCATAAGATCTATCACGACCATTATATTCCATCGTTGGAGAATCAAATGTTAAACTATAAGATTGAGCTGGAACAATTAATTCTTCTTCTCCATTTTTTAAAAGAATATGATTTACTATTACTTTTTCTTGCTTTACAAAGAAGTAGTGAACAGTAATATCACTATGAATCATATTACCATATAATTTTAATCCTCTTGGATTACCTAATTCATCATATGCTATTTCAGCAATACTAATATCTATTCCTATTGTCTTTTGTATTGGAAGAATATTATGTTCATCTCCACCAATATCACTAAATCTAGTCCAATAATCATCTTCTAAGTAATTTCCTATTGTATTATAGTTATATCTGTAATCAACTAATTCTTCAGCATTATATTCAAATGTTTCATTTTCAAAATATTGAATACCTTTTTCAATATCTGAACTTTGATTATTATTAATTAACTCTTCAGATAATAGTTCCATATAATCAACTAATGGCATGTTAATTTCATCTTCAATATCATATTTAAAAGTATGATAAGTTGTTAAGAACATACTATCTTCATCTAAAAAATAATAATTTAATGAAACCTTATACTTTTTATCTTTATCTGTATAAACATGATAAAAATCTACTGTTCTATTTTCATATTCATTTATGAATCTAGGATTATAAGCTAAATAACCACTAAAAATATTACTAGTAGAATCTGCTTGAATAAAATAGAATTTAGGATTTGCATATGTTCCAAAATCTAAATCAAAATAATCTTCATCTAAAGCTTCTTCTGCTTCATATGTCTTATCATCTAAAGTTATAATTACTTTATCTATTGCAGATACTCCACCCCAAGCTACATTGGAATAAAGACTACCAATTGTGGAATCTTGAATATATGTTGTATCACGACTACTAAATATACCATCATGTGCTTCAACATAATTATTAACGTGAATATTATTATTATCTGAACGTTTTTCATAAAGAAAATCTAGTAATGTATTATCACTTATTTGAATTCTAGTTATATAAGACTCTAAAGCTGTTCCATCTTTTACCATACTTGCAAGGTAATATTTATTAGCTGAATAATCAACTTTATAATCATTTAGTTGTAAATAAGCATTCTTCTTTATATAAGTTGTTACAGGGGTTGAACCTTCCAATGTTTCTCCATAAACATCTTTATAATTAATAGTAACACTTTTATATTTTTCATAAATATAATTGATTTCTATTTCAGGTGAATCAATTTTTGTGCTACTACCTAATAATGTAGAACTATCACCATTTATCTTTCTAGCTTCTTTATACTCATAATAAAGGTTACTTAAATCTAATTTATACTCAGTATTGGCTACATTAAAGTTACTACCTTGTACTCCAATTACTGTTTTTGGTTCTACACCTTCTATTACATTTCCTTCAGTATCCTTATATTTTATAGTGATAGTTGCTGGAATTGCAACTTTAGTAGAAACATTTTGATCTGGAATACTACTAGTTGAACTAGCAGATGATAAACTAGCTTTAACCTTATTAACAAGATTTTTATTTAGATTATTGTTTAATGATGCTAAGTTATAAGCAACTTTAAATACAATAGAACCACTAATATTTTCTGGTGTACAAACTCCGTCTACACATCTTTCTTTCTCAGGTACATTTATTTTCCATACAATAGATTTAGAACCATCAGTGTGAGTACCACCTGCTAAATCATTATTTTCATTTTCTTCATCTATTGTAATTGGTAACGTATCTGTGATTGTCAAAACTGCAGAGGCATTTGTATTTGTTATATCAAAATTATAATTTATTGTATATGTAACAAGTTCATCTAAACTATTTATCTCATTAGGCCCAGTTATAGTTAATGACTTTGTTTCTTCATTTGCAACCGGAACTGTGAAAGTACTTGACTTTTGAGAACTTATGGCTTTACTTCCTTCCTTTATAGTTGTTCCATCTGTACTATAATAAGATATAACATATGGAGTAATTCTATTTGTAAAACTATTATCCGTAATTGTTGCAGCCGCAGAAGCTGGTGTTTGAGAACTATCACTATCCCTATTTTGTTCTCCTAACTGTCCGTTTCCTTCTTCATTTAATACACCTTTAGTATCCTTTTGTATATTATCTTCAGTTAAATTTTTTGTATTATTTTTAATTATGTTTTCTATTACAGGAGATTCACTTTTCTTATATGTATATGTTACATAAGTTGTTTCCTCTGTAATATTAGATTTTTCTTCTCCATCTACTGAAATATATGTATATCCGTCAATTACTTTTTTTTCTGTAAAGTAAGAATCCCCTACATTTCCATCAATTGTAATTGCCTCAAATATATCAATACCAAGTTCATCTATATAACGAACTATTACTTTTCCAGTCTTTTTCTCTGATGTTTTATCAGAATCTTTTATTTCATCTGTTTCAATAATATTATTATCTGTCTTTTCATTCTGATTTACTTCATTCTGTTCTTCAACAGTTGCATTTGGTGCCCTAGCCGGTGCACTCTCAAGTACATTATTCGCAGTTGCTGAAGTAGACTCTTTTGTTATCTTTTCAGAAACAATAGGCTCTTCTACTTCAATTGTTGAATTATTATTCAAAATATCATTGATAGTATTTGTTTGGTTAACATCTACTTTTTCAATGATTTCTTCTTTAGGGACTGCATCTTCAGCATGAACATTCTGTATTACTGTTGGCGATAAATTTAATAATACAGAAAATGCTAAAGCAGTTCCCAATTTGAAATATTTTTTCAACCTAACTTCCTCCTTGTAAAAATTTGTTTTAGTAACCCATTTTTACTCTTTTCCCCTATTAAGTCTTTAGGTCCTATTTGTATTCTCGGCACAATACATCATATGAACCTTGGTTGACAAATATTTATTCTTTTCATCTTTGTTTCATATCAGTGCTAAATAATGTAGATGTTGGCGAAACTACATACTTTTTCACTGTTGCCAATTATCTTAAAAAGAAAATTATTTCTTGTCAAATAGCAATTTACAAAATTTAATTTAAAAGCAAAAAAATGTAAAGTACTTCAACAAAAAGCTTTACATCAATTAACAAAAAATTTACAATTAAAATTTACAATGCATAATAATTAAAACTATTTAAATAAATAAAAACACATCATACCTATTTACACAAATGCAAACATAAATATGATATAGAATTTATTTATATTTACATAGTTTACAGCACAACAAAAACGACAATCTCAATAAAGATATGTAAATAATACAATTCAATTAAAGAAAATTATATATATAAACAACAATACTAATTTTATGAAATTTTATTCTAGAGAAACTATAATTATTTTTTATATTGACTATCCCAATGAATAAAAGTATAAAATAGATAACACAAAGCACTAGATAATAGTAATCCTCCCACTATATCAGTTAGCCAATGTACACCAGAAAATAATCTTCCTACAACTATTAGCAACATAAGAACTGCAGTAGAAACATTCACATACTTTAAGAAATCTTTCTTTAAATAATAACGATTCATCATAATAGAACTAATACATATACATACTGCAAGAATGGTATGAGACGATGGATAAGAAGCTTCTAAATCACCTTCTAACAAAACTGGTCTATAGTTAATAATAACTTTTTCAAAAAAGATATAAAATAATCCCATTAATACATAAAAGCATCCTAAATATACTATTTTCTTGTCTACTTTTTTTAAACTTTTCTTATCAATTAATTGTTTTAAACCTAAACATCCATATAACAAAACGAATAAAAATGGAAGATATCCTAAATATTTAGATAATTTATAAGAAATATTATTAAACCCAAATAAATTATGAAACCATTCATTAATAAATGCTAATCCAACTTCGCTTTTCCCAGGGCCAATAGGAGACAATCCAACATATTTAACAATTAAAGTAAAAAGAACAAACAATAAAAATAAAAAACCAGTTTTTAATAAATTTTCTTTATTCTTACTCATTCATATCCTCCTCTACTATAAACATAGTATCATAAAATAAAAAAAATGACAATAAAACTAGAAAAATAGTTAAAAATATGATATAATATGTCCAATTAAAAAGGGGAAATAGATATGATTAATATAACGGAAAAAGATTTAGAAAAACTTAAAAAAATAGGGGAAGGTCAATTTGGAAAAGTTTATCAAGTAGATGAAAAAACAGCGTATAAAGTTTATTTAAAAGAAATAAATCATACTAAAAAAGGCATAATAAAAAATCCTGCTCTTATTCAGCCAATACATCGTTTAAAAAAATTAAAAAAACATGGAAGAATGGTAAAAAACACAGACATGTTTATCGACTATGTTTATATTGATGGAAAGTTTGGTGGAATATCCATACCATATTATTCTGGAATTACCTTAGATAAAATAAAAGACTTTGATTTAAATAAAAAAATAGATATTGCAGATCAATTAATTGTTAATGAAAAAGAATTAATTCAAAATGGAATATATCATAATGATATAAAATTAAGTAATGCTATGGTAGTAGAAGGAAAGGTTAAAATTATAGACTTAGATGATACAAAAACTCATATACCATTTTTAATTAAAGACCCTGATGAAATAGCAACAAAACATTCCCTACACCAAACCATTATAGATATATTTGAAGAAAAACCTCTTTTTTCAAAAGGATTATATGACTATCTAGAAAGAAAGCGAGGAAATGCTAGTTCTGACTTAACGATGCTTTATCACTATCTAAGTGAAAAAAGAAAAAAAGAAAATTATCTAATAATTCATCCAAATACAGATATAAAAGATATCAAAGCAATAATAAAAGAAAATCAATATAGAATAATCTATTTAGAAGATGAGAATATAAGTAACAATCAATATCTTTTAGAATTAATATTACAATATAGAAAAAACAATATCGCTTTATACGATATTGTTGAATCAAACAATCTTGAAAACTATATGACAAATATAAATGTAGGAAAATATCTAGTTAGATAATTAATTATATCTTGTTACTTCAAAATACTCAATTTCATATTCATCTGAATCCAAAATACCAGCTTTTTTCTTAGCAATTCTTAATTGTTCTTCTACCGTATCAACTCCATCTAAATCAGGGAGTAAAAGTCCACTTTTATCTTCATTTCGAACAATTATCCCATATTTTTTAGGATTTAAAATATCCATATTAGTAACAGGTTTAGGTTCCGATAAAACATCAACATTAATCTCCAGCCACTCTAACTCATCTACAACTATAGGTGGAAATCGATAATCATTCGTAGCAGCACTAATAGCATTACGAATAATCTCACTAGCTATATTATCTGTTGTGGGAAGAAAAGTACCAATACATCCTCTTAATGAACCAAATTTATGAATAGAAACAAAAACACCACTTTGTTTATTTAAAATATCTTCTGGAAGATTATCAGGAACTTCTAAAACGCTATGATTTTTAATATACTCAACAATTGTATTTCTAGCTAATTGAACATAAATAGAAGAATCTTTTTCTTCTTTTTTTATTTTCTTCTTTAAAGAATCTAAATAAGACTGATAAAAACATCTATTTTTATCATTACCCTTTAAATGATAACTACAAATACCATATCCAACTCCAGTAACATCTTGATGAGAGAACATTTTAGGTAATACTTTTTTCCCATCAAGTGCACCTGCCATAATTAAAAATGAACGATGCCCACATTCGCTAGCCTTATCCATCAAAACAGAATCAAAACTAATTAGTTTATCAAAACTAGCGTTTTTCATAATATTCATTATTTTTTCATCATACATAGGTCCTTCTTTAACAAAACCATATGGACCATAATCTTGAAGTTTATGAGATAAATCTCCACTAGCAACAAACACTGCTCTTCTATCTAACGCATCAACAGCTTTAGAAATAATCATTCCCATTTTATAATTATCAATTAAAGGCAAAAAAGATAATCCTACAACAACAACTTTAAAATCTCTACAATATTTTCGAATAAAGTAAAGTGGTACCATAACCCCATGATCTAAAGGAGTTTCTTTTCCTCTACCAGCGGGAAAATTTTCTATCTTTGCTAATTCTTCAATTTTTTCAACTAACAAAACATCATTTATCTCCGAGAATAACACTTCTGGCGCAGAAAAATTTTCAAACGACCCCTCAACTTTTATTGCTGATGATAAGTAAAAATAATCAGAATATAAAGGAGCATGTGGACTACTGATAATAATAGTATCTGGCTTAATATTCGCAATATCCTGAGCTATTTTCTCATAAGAGTGAATCGTTTCAAGAACTTCACTTTCTTTTCCCTCCCCAACTTCAGAAACAATTAAAGGAGGATGAGGCACCATATACGAACTTACTATTGACATATTTTTCTCCTAACTTTACTTATTTATTTAAATAATCTAACACTTCATTATAACTATTAATTTCATAATCTGTAATATTTCTAATTTTATCACGATCAATATCAGCATAAGAATCATAAATATTAACTACTTCAATTCCTGCATTTTTAGCAGCTAATACTCCAGTATAAGAATCTTCAAATATTAAACACTCTTCTTTATTAGCATGAAAATAATCTAAAACTTTTAAATAAATTTCAGGATCAGGTTTCTTTTTAGAAACATCTTCTTTTTTTATAATATAATCAAAAGTATCCAAAATATTCATTTGACTAATCATTTTAATATTTTTCTTTGTATAAATATCAATTTGAACATCTGTTGTCATAGTAGCAAGTATCAAAATATATCCTAATTTTTTTAAATGCTTTATTAAAGGAACAACTCCTTCTTTATAATCCATCTCATTTTTTAAAATATCACTAGAAATCCTCCATCTATCTTGTAATAATTTCTCATCATTAATATCCTTAAAATGATATTTTTTTATTAAATAATTACAAAAAGATAAATATATATCATGATTAACATGAGTATTTAAAAAATTATCTCTAATCTTTTGAATTTCTAATAAATCTACTGATAATCCACTATATTTATAAATTAATTTTTGATCTGTAATATTCCATACACCAATTGAATCAATCAAAGTACCATCTAAATCAAATATTATGTATTTTTTAGATTTAATATCTAAATCACTAATTTTTTTCATCACTATATAACAAATTTATCATGTTCCAAAATGGATTCACAATATTCACAACGATAAGATTTTTTTTCTGTATTAACTAATTGAAATACTTGATCTAAGCCTCTTTCAATAGAAGTAATACATCTTGGATTATTACAAACACAAACATTTATTAATTTTTCAGGTAGTTTTACATATTTTTTTTCAATTATTTTATCATCTTTAACAACATTAATAGTAACTTGTGGATCAATATAAGCAATTTTATCTAAATCAATATCAATTAATTTACCAATTTTTAATAAATCTTTTCTTTTAGTTTTTTTACTTTTTACATTTGTAATTAAGGCAACAGTACAATCAAGATTTCCTAAATTTAAAAGTTTATAAATCTTAATAGCATTTCCAGCAGTAATATGATCAATTACATAACCATTCTTGATAGTATCTATATTCATACTTCAACCTCCAACAACATTAATATAAGCGCCATTCTAATATATACTCCATTATAAGCTTGTTCAAAATAACATGCTCTAGGATCATCATCAACATCTATATGTATTTCATTAACTCTAGGAAGAGGATGTAAAATACATAAATCTTTCTTAGCATTTCTTAATTTATCTTTATCTAAGATATAATAATCTTTTAATCGAATATATTCTTCTTCACTAAAAAATCTTTCTTTTTGTACACGGGTCATATATAAAATATCTAACTCATCCATATATTCTTCTATATTATTAGTCTCTACATACTCAATATTATTCTTTTTCAAAACTTCAGTAATAATATACTCAGGAAGTTTTAATTCATCAGGTGATATAAGAATAAATTTTATATTTGGATAACGAATCATAGCAGTAATTAATGAATGAATAGTTCTACCAAATTTTAAATCACCACATACGCCAATAGTAAGATTATCAAGTCTACCCTTTTTTCGAGAAATCGTAAGTAAATCTGTTAAAGTTTGAGTAGGATGATAATGACCTCCATCTCCAGCATTAATTATAGGAACAATAGACTTTTTACTAGCAACCATAGGAGCTCCTTCTTTTGGATGTCTCATCGCAATAATATCAGCATATCCACTAACTACACAAACAGTATCAGATAAAGTTTCTCCTTTTGAAGTAGAACTTGAAGAAGCTTCTGAAAAGCCAAGAACTTTTCCTCCAAGCCTTAACATCGCAGATTCAAAACTAAGTCTTGTACGAGTACTTGGTTCAAAAAATAAAGTAGCTAATATCTTACCATCACAAACATGAGAATATTTTTCACGATTATCAATGATATCATTAGCTACTTTAATTAAATTATCAATTTCTAAAACACTTAAATCTTTTATATCTATAATATTTCTAATATTTTTAGCCTTCATAATAAAATCCTCCTAGAAGAAATTTTAGCATAATAAAAGAAGACTGTCTATATCAGAAATAGATTTAGAAAGTAAAATATATATATTATAATCTAACTCCATTTACTATAGGTCTTAATAATCTTTTCTTTACACTAGGAAGATAAATATCACTAATTTCATCCTTTTTAATATTTTTAAATTGATATAATAAATGTTCTACTTCCTTATCATTAATATTATTTAATAAAGAAAATAACTCTTCCTCATCTAAATAATATAAGTCTTCATATTTTATATATTTCTTCTGAATAATTACTCTTGTAATTCTAGCAAGTAAATCCATCATATAATTATCTTCCTTAGAATGACAATAAATATCTATAAGATTGCTAACTTCTACTACTTTTTTAGCAACCTCAATAGTTTTAAAACCTATTTCATCTTCTCCATACTCATTAGTATAAATACATCTATCTTCAATAATATTTTTTATATCTTCTTTAGATAATACTTGAGTCCATCCTATATCTGTTGTGATTACACCATCAAGCCTATCTGCACAAAGTTTTGGTCTATCATTATCAACAATTGTATTACTTTTATAATTAATTAAACTATTAATATCAATACCATCCTCATCCAAACATCTTTTCAAATATTCATCATTTCTAATAATTATTTCAGTATATTCTTCTGTACTTTCTTGTTTTTTATAATCTTTATTCATATAATCTATAACATGAGAAAAACAAGGAGTAGAAACATCATGAAAAAGAGCTTTTAAAGCAGTCTCTTTATCATGGGTTAATGAGTATGCATTTAAACAAACCGATAATGAATGATCAAATCTACTTATATATTCTCTAAACTTATAAATATCTTTTGAAGCAAAATCCATACCACAAAAATTACCAATTTTTTTTAGTCTTAATAAAGATGGAGCATTAAGATACCTAATAAGAAAATCAGGCATATTATAATACCCCAATATTACCAAATAATAAAAGAACATAAAAACCCCCTAAATTAAAAACTAAAAGAATTTATGAATAAACTCATAAAACAAATTCTTATCATATAAAACTTCTGGATGCCACTGTACAGCAACAATATTGTCTCTTTCAATTCCCTCTATAATACCATCTTCACTTATAGCAGTTACTCTAAAACCATCAGCAAGCCTATTAATTGCTTGATTATGATAAGAATTAACTTCTATTTTATCTTTTTTATAAACATTATATAAAAAAGAAGACTCATCTATACGAACAGAATGCATTTTCCCATCTCTAAAATTATGATTTGATATTTTTTGAAATAAAGAACCACCAAATATAACATTAATTTCTTGAAGACCAGCACAAATTCCTAATATAGGTTTTTCTTTTTCAGAAAATAGTCTAACACATTCTCTAACAAAAGGAAACTCATCAAATAAATATTTCTTACCTAGAATTGGTGTATCATCATAATATTTAGGATGAACATCATTAACACTACCAGTAACAACTAAACCATCACATATATTTAGAATTTCCTCTATTTTATTTAAAGAAACAACTGGTATTAAAAGGACACCTAAATCATCAAATATCTTACTAAAATCATAATCTAAATAATATCTTTTATCAAAAGGTTTTTCCTCATCATACTTTTCAAATCTTCCAATAATTGCTAATCTCATAAACATCTCCCTAATAAAATTATTTAAAAACAATACTTACAATCAAAACAATAAGTATTATAAAATAACAAACAAACTTACTTATAGCAAACATACTAATTTTATTTAACAACTTATAAGAAACAGAACATATAGAAAAAATTGTAAATCCTAATGCAATAGTAAATAAAAACAAATTAAAATGAAAAGTACTATATATAATGGAAAAAGCAGTAAGCCCTTGAATAATTCCAACTACGAATGTAACACAGCCCATTTTCTTTGTAAAGCAATCTATATCTTTAATTTTTTTAACAAATGAATCAGATAATTCCAAAGGATTAAGTTTTCTTCTACCTAACATATATATAATACCAGTAACAATACTAAAAGTACATAAAACACTATAAAAAATACCACAAATTATTAATAGTTCTTTCATAATAAGTCTCCTATTATTTATATCAAAAATTATTTTTCTTTTTTTTACAAAACAAACAAATATAATCTAAGTATATTTTAATTTTACAATATTTACAATAAAATACAATAGAATAATTAATTGACAAACAAATCATTTTATATTACAATATGAACCAATTGAAAGAATAGGAGATAATAAAATGAATACAATAATAATATCAGGAATAATAAAAATAATAATAGTAAATTGTGCCAGTTTAATTGCAAGCAAAATAATTGAAATAAAAAGCGGAAACAAAATACAAGAACTGCTATATGCTTACAAAAAAAAGAAAAATAATAAATTATTAAATTTATTATTAATGGGAATTTATTTTTTGCCATATATAGGTACAATAACATTAGCGTTAAACCTACTATTATACTCAATAACAGTAGCATATTGTATAGCAAATAATAATTTTTTATCTGATTTAAATATAAAAAAGAATATTTCTTACAATATGCCAGCAGAAAGATTAGAAAAACTACAAAAAGGTAATGAAGAATATAAAAATATAATTGATTCATTAAAAATAGAAGGCTTAAACGAAAAAGAAATAAAAGAATTTATATCTGATGCCAAAAAAGAAGATCCATACTTAAATAATAATGAGACATTAATTAATGAATGTAGTCAAAGAAAAACAAACATAGAATTATTAAAAGAAATCAAAGACTACCTAATAAACTCATATGGAGCATATAAATATACACTAAATAAAAAAATAGAGTCTATTGATATTGATGGTGACACAGCAACAATAGGAGTTTCTAAGTTTGATCCAAAAAATCCAGAAACTACAAATAATAAAATATATACAAAAAAATTCAAATTAAAATAGATACATAGAAACAGATCAGAGATTATCTGTTTTTTTTAATTAATTAAAATCTCTTTATCATCAATATATTTGTTTTTAGCATAATATACAATTCCGTTTGCTTCTTTTTCAACTCTTTTTTTAATAATAGGATCATTTAACCAGTTTTTTCTAGATGTTGGACTATCTTCATCATAACAAAAACTATAATCTATCCACCGAGGCATATATCTGCTAATTGTTAGACTTAATCTTTGAATATGAAACGGAGAAGATACAACTATTAATCTCTTAATATTCTGTAACAAGAATTTTCTCTCAAGAACTAACATGGAACATAATACATTTTCTGTTGTATTATAAGACTCTTCTTCAGTTAATATGGCTTCTTCTGGAATTCCTAAAGAAATAGCCTTTTCTTTCATAACCTTTGCTTCAGCCACTACACCCTTTTTTCCCTTACCACCAGAAAAAAGAATAAAAGGTGCTCTATTATCTTTAAATAACTTAACAGCAACCTCAAGTCTTTCATCAATAGAAAGTCTACTACAAAAAACCCAAATACAATCTCCATTTTTTAAATCATCTCTTGGAATAGAAAACAAAATATTATTAACATCAGTAATACTTAAATTATCCTCATCAAATTTTGATAAAAGCATAAAATTCTCCTTTCGATAATTAACCTAAAAAAACTAATAAATCTCTAAATCAATATAATAATTTGAATAATCATCAGGGTCAATTAATAAATCAACCGTACCATTTTTATTACTTAATTTATTATTATATCTAGGTTCACTTTTTAAAGGTATTTTTTGTCCAGAAGAGTTTTCATACTCAACTTGAATACAATAAATTGGTTGATTATTAATTACTGTTCCACTAGAAACCAACTTATAAGGCATATTTTTTACTAGAACTCCTTCTTTAGCAAGCTTTTTAACTCTAAGAATATTCTCTTGTGCTTTCTTTTTCATAGATTTAGAAATAGAAATTAATACAATAGAAATAATCACAAACGGAATAGTAACAACAAGAGAAGTAATAGAAAAAGTTAATCCAAATAATAGATCCTCTTGTCCTGCCAAAATACCACCTAATAAAAAAGGTAAATCAAAGGTAATCATAAAAATTAATAAGCCCCATCCAATCCATTTAACTATATTAGCCATTTTTTTTGACTTTTCAAAATTATCAACATTAATAACATATCCACCTTCAGGTGGTTTTTTAATTACTTTTTCTCCAAAGTCGCTAACTCTATTAAAAGTAGTAGAACCACATCCAGGACATGTATTAAACTCATTTTTAAAATTTCTACCACAATAATTACAAACTAACATAAAATCACTCCTTATTATATTAAGTATAACGTTTCTCACTATTATTTACAACTAATTATAATATAAAAAAATAGTGAATACATATGTAACACTATTTTTTTATGCTATTCACTTTTTGAGTCTACATTAACAAAAACTAAATCATTTTTAGTTAATTTCACATCTATCTTTCTATCTGAAGAAACATTAAGTATATCTTCTAATGCCTCTTCAGCATATTTAATAACTTTATCAATACTTTTTGTGTCATTTAAAACATGTTCACTTGTAGAATAAACAGCATCTTCAGACTTTTCAGAGAAAAATTCTTGAGCTTTTTGACCTGCAGTTACAACATCTACTGTTTTATCAATAATACCACTCTTAGAATTCAATATTTCAATCTTTCCTTCTATTTGAGAATCCACATTTACAGTTAAAGGTTTTTTAAATTTTAAAATATTATTTCTATCAATAATAACACTATCTTTAGTAATACCCTCTAATACAATCTTAAACTCAGTTTTTATTGGGATTTTTAATTCAATTGTTCTACTCATAACTGCTTTTACAATAGGTTCTGTCCAAGAAGGCCAACCTTTCGTTGCATCTGATGTAAACTCTTTCTTAGCACTAGTTACAATAGCAGCATCTGCAACTACAAGTTCACTTTTCTTAGATAGTTTTTTTATTACATAATTATACTCTGCTTTTATTTCTTTATTTTTTTTGTAATTTTTATAAATTAAAAATCCTCCAAAAACAACTCCAACTATGATAATAAAAGAAACTACATTTACTACAATTTTTTTCACAATAAACACCTCTATACTACAATACTAAAATCACGCGTTCATCATAAAAATATCATCAAAATAAATATATCATAAAATAATAAGAAAGAAAAGTCATATTTAGAATTAAATTAAAAACATAACTAAATTGATAGTCTATTAAAGTCCTTAATAGAAACTTTAATCAAATACATATATAAAATAATATCTGTTAAACTATAAACTATTAAAAATATAAGCAGTAATAAAATAGAACTAAACATGTTAACTAAATTTGATATAAAATAAATAGAAACAATTAAAAGTAACATTCCAATAATAACAGATAAAAATGAACTAGTACTTTGCTTAACAACTTCAGAACTATTTTCATAATCAAGTTTAGGATATTTTAAATTAATAATTAAACCAATAAAATGTGATATTAGTGGTGTTAAAATAGAAAGAATTACTAATAAAACCATTTCAAGCACACTAAGTCTAAATCGAATAAATAGAATAATATCGCCAAATAAAATTGGAATAGTTGTTATAGTAAGAGCAGCATATATTTTAGACATTAATATATCTTTTACACTTAATGGTATACTTTTAAGAATAATAATTTTTTTACCCTCTAAACTAATTACAGAATTAGTAATAGACGTCATAAAAGATGCAAAGGATATAAGAATAAAGATAATGATAGACAAATGATTATCTATAACCATATCTGGAAGATAATCTTTAACTAAAGTAACAGTATCATTATATTTAAAGCATAATCCTATAACAGCAACTATATACATAACAAGAGCAAATCCAGAATTTATAATAAATACCGGTATTTTAAAAAAAGTATTTAATTCTTTTCTAACTAAAGAAGAAATCTTAGGTCTAGATTTTATTTCTAAATTATCTATTCTAATATTACTTGAAGTGTTTATATTCTTTAGTCTAGAATTAGTTTTAAAATAAAATATGCTTAAAATAAAAATAGTCAATATAAAAATAATACAATTAATTAAAATAAACATAATTAAATCAAATAAATTAAATTTTGTTATAAGTTTTATATATACTCCAGCAGGATAATATAACTTTATAATAAAATCATTAATACTAGTAGCATTCTTAGCAATATAGTTTAATATAAAATCCATATTATAAGATAAATAAAAAGAAAATAATATTACTAACATAGCAAGTACAATTTGAATAAAGTTTTTATATTTAAATCTACTTGATATACTAGAAATAATAGCTCCTATTACACACGCAATAGCAATAGGTATAATTGGTAGCATAAAAAGCATTAAAAAACTAGTTAAGAAAAAGCTCCAATCAATAACTTCTACCCATCTAAGATAAGCAACAATCAATGGAATAAAAAATAACCCATTAAATAATAATTCAAATAAATAAAATTTAAACATCCTAACAAACAAAATTGTTCTTTTTTTAATTGGTAAAGATAATAATAATTGATCATCTTTACAATTAAATAATAATGGTCCAGCTTTATATGCTCCTTCAATAATTACCATAATAGAAGTTAGAAATACTACCAAAGAAATAACAATTACTTGCAAATGCATCGGAGCAAATTTTTCAAAAAACATATTAGCATAAGACCAAATAGCAAACATAAAAAAGATAGATAAAATAACTGGAAACATAAAGCTATTTTTTTTATTATCTTTTTTCTGTCTAATCTTAAAAATATTCATATCACTAGTCATACTAGCTCTAATAAGTGAATAAAGTTTTCTCATATTATCCCTCTAATTCCATAAATACATTTTCAAGAGACTTGTCTCCTTTAATTTCTTTCATACTACCACTTTTTATTAGTCTACCATTTTTTATAATAGCAACCCTAGAACATAACTTTTCAGCAACATCTAAGATGTGAGTTGAATAAAATACAATTTTCCCTTCTTTAACCATCTCATTTAATATTTCTTTAATATCAAATACTGCTTTAGGATCAAGTCCTACAAATGGCTCATCCATAATTAATATTTTAGGATTATGAGCAAGGGCAGATATTAAGACAATTTTTTGCTTCATCCCATGAGAATAACTATCAATGGTATCTCCTAGTTTATCTTCCATATCAAATAACTCAGCATACTTTTTTATATTCTCTTTTCTAGTTTCATTATCAATATCATACATATCACAAATAAAATTAATATAATCGATTGCCTTCATATGCTCATAAGTCTCTGGATTATCCGGAACAAAAGCCATTATTTTTTTGCATTCGATAGGATTATCTTTAATTGACATTCCATCAATTAAAATATCTCCTGAATCAAAATCATGAATGCCAACCATAGACTTAATAAGAGTGGTTTTTCCTGCCCCATTATGACCAATAAAAGCAAATATATCTCCATCATTAACAGTAAAACTAACATCTTCAATAGCAATTTTATTTCCATATTTTTTAGTTACATTTTTAATTTCTATCATATTGTTCTCCCTTCCAAAAAACAATTATAAAAATATTATATATAAATTATTTTATCATATACTACAACCATTTACTATAATCAATTCTCTAAACAGAATTAAAATATAAAAAACTATTAATACTTTCTATTAATAGTTTTTTTAACAATTCTTTTATTGCTTAATTGTTCAATATGCCACTGACAAATATCAACTACTTTATCTTCTTTATTAAATCCAATATATTCCATTAAAACAACAAAATTTTTATCTAAATCGTTTAATTTAATAATACTATCACATTTTTTATAAAAATCTTTATTATATTTCCAAATAGAGATTGAAAAATCTCTAACTAAATTAGGAGGCACACTAGCTCTTGTTGTAAGATTAACATAAGGTAAAACATATGGTGCTCTAGTTATAACTCCATTGGGTAACTCAACAACTAATCCCCCATCATTTGATCCAATAATAAAGTCTCTTAAATCAACAATATCAAAAATATTCTCATTCATAGAATTTGCTAATAAATAAACATCTTCTATCTTAATATCTTGAAATAAAGTATTTTTTATATAATTTAACGTCATTCCACTTACAGAGTCATCATCAACTAATATATATTCACCCTTAGGAATTAAATGTAATTGTTCTTCAATATTATCATGACCTATTCTTCCAGTCAATTTAGAAAATTTATGTTGATAAGAACTAATTGGAAATAACCTAGATAATTCTATATTATAAGTTCCTTTAAAATAACTATCTAAATTAATAGTCTTTTTTCCTTTTAAATCATACCTCGCTTTTTCCAACTGCATTTGCATATCAATTTTTTTTATAGTAACCTGATTCTGAAAAGTACGCTTTAATAATAAAACAAATTTATCCATAAAATCATTTTGCAATAATTCTAGTTTTTCTTTCTTTTCTTTTTTTAATAGTTTCTTTAATGGTAATATTCTTTCATTTCGAATTAAATAATTTCCAGAAAAAGAAATTTGCTTTTGAATTAAATTCTTCCTAATATTTCTAGATGACAAATTAAAGCAAGTACAATTGCCATTAACAAAATAAAGTCTCTCATTTTTAATTCTTTTTGCTCTATAAAAATTTTCATTCCAGCCTGCTCGATTAATACAAATACCTATTCCATTTTTTTCAAAACAATACATAAAATAAGCATTATCCCCTCCAAAAACGTAAGCTACTTGAATTTTAGGATTAATGAACTTTTGTAAATATTTTTCTAATCGATCAATAACAATAGTAAAATTAATTGGTGAATTAACATATAATGATTCCCAAGGATCAATCATTAACCAAGAATGATTTTCCAGTTTTTCCTCTCCATCATGAATTCTTTCATAATCACTACAAATATAATATGGCTTTGTAGAGATATATTTATCATGAGATAAAGATAAATAACCTCCAATTACATCATAACCATCTTTTTCTAAAACTTCCTTTGCCTTCTCCATCATATAAATATGTCCTTGATGGATTGGGTAAAAACCTCCAGTAGATAGTAATACTATAGGTTTATTGCAACTCTTCAAATCCTTTTTAATTTTATCAAATGGTGTAGTCAATAAGTTTAATTTTTCAAAATCTAAATCAAATTCAGAAATATCATCTTCAAAAAAGCCTGCTTTAACTAGCAATTCTTCATCTTGATATTTACGATATATTTCAGAATAATACTTATCCCTTAAAACTTTCCAAGCAAAACGGGCACGAGGAGTTTTGCTTTTTAAACAAAGATAAGCATTATCTATATTTTTATACTGAAAATCTTTCGTTAAACCAAGTTCATCCCATAACATTTTTTTCATAACAAAACTCCTTTCTATTTTTAGTCTTTCATAATCTTTTGAAATTTATCAAAGTAACCTTCCCATCCACCTTTTACAGAACTATCCCATAAATCGAAATGAATTGCAGGAGAGGCTCCCATATATTTATGTAAATTATATTGATGTAAATGCTCTAAATTTTTTGCACAAAAATAAAATTGTTCCTTAGCCTCATCATTTAAAGAATGAATAAATTCTTGCTGTTTCTTTTTATCCCAATTCAAATAATTTAAATAAAGTTCAACAAAATCATAAGAAGCTCCAAAAACTGTTTCATCATCTCTCATGTCATACATATCACCACTTGGTGTAACTTCCATAATTGATTTTGGTACTTTTAAAAAAGAGCCTACTTGATAAACCTCTGATTTATGAATATCAGAAATCAATTGAATATCTACCATACCATCAGATGCTTTTCCAATATATCCTAAATAAGCTCCCTCATCTTTATTTGTAGTCCCACATATTATTGCTGGAATCCCCTCTTGAGATAATAAACTAGTCGTATAGTACAAAACTGAAGTCCTACTATAAGGTCCTAATTGGCCAATTGCCCAATCATCACCTGTTATATTTAAAACACTTTCCAAATCATTTCTAATTACTTTGTTAATTTGAGATAAATCTACAACATAAGGATATAAATGATAAAATTTACATAGTTCAATACCTCTATTTGTAGCTTTATCTTGATTTGTAACACCAGTAGACTTCATAATTGGCAATAATAAAGGAACAACTTTCTCAATAGGAGAATTCTTTAATTTCATTGCATAATTAACAATACCTAAAACAATTGCAGAATCAATCCCACCACTCACCGCAACTACACAAGATTTTAAATGAAACTTTTTCATATATTCATTTAATATACTTGCTTTTTTATTAACATAATTTTTTGCATCAAAATTTCTCTTTTCTCTTATTATTTGAAGTTTTTGTACTAATTGATCATTCAAAGGGAGTAAACTTTTCTCATTATATACTTTCATAACAATATTCCTCCTTCCATCTCCCACTCATAACGAATATGTCCATCCTGAAAGAAAATAAGATTTCTTAAATTTTCTGGATTAGTATCTCTCGTATATTTAGTTAAAGGAACTGAAAATAATACATTTTGACCATCTACATCATAAATAGTCCCAATTCTGTCTAACTCTAATAATCTAGTCCCTTTTTCTTCTAAATAATTTTTAATATCTTTTTTATTTTCATCTGTTAATTTATTTTTCAGAATCCATTGATGAGCAGAATCTCTTCTATATTCATCGTTTACGGGTCTTAAAGTAACTTGTTCTACTTTATGTTTTTTAGCAAATTGAATAAATTTTTCTACTTTCTTTCTATTATCAATCATATTTTTGCAACAAACACATGTTAATCTAACACAAAACTTTAATTCATGAAGATAGTCAATTAATTCCACTAAATCTATATAGTCCTGCTTATTCTGAAAATAATTTTTTTGATTAAGTTCTCTTTTATGACTTACAACAGAAATTGTAATAGTTGTTAGGCCATTTTGATACCATTCTCTTAAATATTTATCATATTTATCTTTATTTTTCCCAAGTAAGATACCATTTGTTTGTAATTCAATAAAAGGAAAATTAAACTCTTTTAAATGTACTAAGTACTCACTAATTTGTTTAGGAAACAATAGTGGTTCTCCTCTACTTGTAATCATTACCGTATCAACATTACTCCTATTTGCCAAATTAGCTGCTATTCTTAAATTTCGCCAATTAATTGGGCAATGAACCAAATTATCTGGTCTAGGATCCTCCCTTGATACACAAAAAGGACAATTAGCAATACATGCTTCACTTCCAACTAATACACTAAACATTTTAAATTTCATATCATTATACCTCCTCATACTTTATATTGATATCTCCACCATAAGACATAAAAAACTCTTCGAAATAAGATCCAATATTTTTAATTATCATTTCATTACCAACTTTTAATTCATTTTTATATTTTTCATTTAAATATAAAGTTCCAAGAATATCTCTACTATCAGATGATGCACCACAAATTTTAATTTTATAATTGTGCTTATTATCCATATAATTAGAAATAGAAACATACTTATCTGAATCAATTTTTAAATAAAAATCAAATTTTTTATCATATAATAAAATATCTAAAAAACCACTATAAATTCCGTTTTTTATAATAATAATATTTTTATCATGAAATATCTTATTCCTGACAATTTTAGTTTTTAAATGAAAAGTATTTTCTACTAAATATTTTCCAGGCTCTAATATAATCTCATCTAAATTTAATTTAATCTTAATAGAATTAAAAACATCCTGTTCAAAATCTAAATAACTAGATAAACCTCCAATACTTAAAAATTGAATATTATATGCTTTAAAAATACTAGAAATACGAAATATTATTTTCTTTAAAGATTTATACTTATCCTTAATAATAGTAGGAATATAAAAACTTATTCCAATATTACTACACCTATCGTTTAAAAAATCTAGCATTCTAAAACACTCATCCATAGAAGCACCTAAATGTGAAAATATATTAGGAAAAAACTCCATTATATTAATTCTAATAGAAATCTTACATTTAATAAAATTTGCATATTTAGAAAATTTTAATAAAGAGTCAAAATCATCAAACACAAAAAATTGAACACCTTTCAAATACAAATATTTAATAGAATCATTACTTGATAAAACATTAATCAAACACATTTTCTTAGGTGAAATTCCACGGTTAATTAATAATTTATATTGCTCTATATTACTAATTAAAAAACCATCATTACTTTGATAAATATTATTTAAACAATCAACAATATAAGGATTTGAGTTAGTTTTCAAAGGATAAAAAATATTACCAAATTTTTTAAACTCTGAATAGTTATTTATCAATTGCTTTCTATCAAATATAAATTTAATATCATTTTCATGCATAAATTAATCACCTTCATTTGTTCTTTTTAACACATTGTTAATAAGAATAGATAAAAAAAATAAACAATTAAAACTGTTATTAACATTATATTAATAACTAAATAATTTGTCAAGACTTTTTTTAAATATCATATTTTTTATCGCCAATAATGATTATTTCAATCAAAAGAAAAAAATATTGCTTAAAGTATAAAATTAATGTTATAATATGAAGCAAAAAAAAGGAGTCTAACAACATTATGGAACAAATTAAAAGTATAAATAGAATATTAGATATATATCCGTACTTAAACAAAAGACATGATGGATTTCCATCTGTAGGGCAAAGAAATAATGGTGATTATTCAAAACCTATTCAGAAAATAGTTGATGGTTTCTCATTATATGATTCTTTAATTGCAACTAGATTTTTCAATTCTATGAAAGAATACAATTTTACTAGTGGTGACCCTTTAGCATATGAAGCATTTCCACCTATAAAAAAAGCCATGCATGATTATATTGAAGCCAGTAATATTCATTGTTATCCCTACTCAGAGGGAGATGATAAAATCCGTAAAAATATATTAAACTATTTAAAACAAGAAGGTTTTATAAATAATGATCCTTACAAGTATGATGATATTAATGAAGTGGGTCTATCAAAATATAATTTAACTTTTACAGTAGCAACCTCCCATGCCTTTCAATTAGTAATGGATATAATTACTAAACCAAATGATATTATAATTGTTCCAGGGCCAAATTATGGACTATTTGCTATGAGACCAGAAAGAATAAATGCTAATGTTGTAGTACTTCCACTAAGAGAAGAAGATAATTATCTACCAAATCCAATCATGCTAGAAAATCTTATTAACGATATGAATAAAAAACTTGAAGAAAAATATAAAGGAGAAGAATACATTCCTAAAGTAGTTGGTTTTTTAAATGCAAATCCAAATAATCCAACTGGAAAAGTTATGGGAATAAAAGAATATGATAGACTAAAACAAATTGGAAATATATGTATGAAACACGGAGTTTTTGTAATAGATGATTTAGTATATAGAGATATATGTTATTCCGAAGAAAACAAAGCCTTACCTATAGCGACAATACCAGGTATGTTTAAAAATACTATTAGTTTATTTGGACTATCTAAATCGTACGGAATAGCTTCTTTAAGAAGCGGATTTGTAGTAGCTGATGAAGTTGTTATAAGAGAAATCGTAAACAGAATCTTTCAAGAGATGGATGCTGTTCCAGCAATCATTGGAGAGGCATTAAATGGGGCTTATAATAATACAGAGTATAGAAATAAAAAATACAATGAATATTTTAAAAAACTACGTCAAGAATATATAAATCGTTATCAATTATTTAAATCATTAATTATGGGAATAGATAGTATCAATATAGAACACAAAAACACAGTACTCAACATATTAGAAAAGCATACTAATAATAATCAATATATAGAATTACTGGATAAAGGAATAGAAGGAGCAAATATAATGCCCAATCTTGAACCAGATGCTGGATTTTTCTTATTGCTAAACTTTAATCAATTAAAAGGAAAACATTACGAAAATATGAAAATAAATAATGAATTTGATTTATTAAAATATTTTTATAATACAATTAAATTACGTTATATTTTAGGAAGTGGATGTCTTTGGCCAAATCCAAATGACTTAATTGGAAGATTTACATATGCAAAATCTTATGAAGACTTAATTGAAGTATCTTGTTTAATGAATAACAGTATAAAAAAACTTGTAAAATAAATTACAAGTTTTTATTTTGTTCTATAAACACAATTAATATTAAGAACTACGTTGATTAGACAATTGTTCTTGTAAATCGTAAACCTCTTGTTGAAGATCATTATTTTGTTTTTCTAATTCATTTATCCTATTCTCATAATCATTTCTTATTATATTTTCATCTTCTATTTCTTTTAAATAATTAGAATAATTATTCTTTAAAATATCAATATTTGATTGATTAGTATAAACTCTAACTCTCTCTATTCTACTATTTATAGGTATTATTTTTTTATCATTTATATTATTCAAAAAAGCTCTTATAAGTTTAGTTGGATTTTGACAATACGCAAAAGGCATAATAGTATTATCAGTTTCCTCATTATAATGAACATCCATTTCACAATATTTACTAATAGAATATTCTAATTTTATATTACTATTATCCGAAGTAATATATTCAACCTTAGAATTATTAAATGATATCAGTAAATCATCTTTCATATTATATTCATAAACTATAGTTTTAAAATTAGAATCATCATTTTCAATAACATCAAATGAAAGGAGACCTAAAAAAACAAATCCACACCCTATACCAAATATTACTAAAAAACTTATAAAAGTCCAAATCATTTTTTTCTTATCATTCTTTCTATTAAATACAAAGTTTATAATTAATAAAAGAATAATGATTGTTATTATAGAAGATGAAAAAATAGTTAAAAGTAAACCAACAAATAGAAAACCAGTTTTATAAAGCAAGAAAGATAAAACAAATGACAATAATAAACAGATTAGTACAAATACCACAAACAGACCAAACCATAATGCAAAGAGTTTAATAACAAATATAACAATTTTATAAAGATTATTCATAAACTTATACTCACTATGTTTAGGATCTCTAATTATAATTTTATTATTATTTTTTTGAAAAACTACTTTACTATTTTTATTATATTCGTCATCTTTACTATCAACTGAATTATTAGTAGATTGACTATCTAGATTTTTCAATAATTTATCATAATAATCCAAATACCTAACTTTAAAAATATGGGTTATAATTATAAAAGATCCTAATAATAAAAATACAATTAAAATAGAATTCAAAATATTAATAATAAATTCATATGCTCTATTTGGTAAAAATGCAACAAAATGTCTAAACAAATTTTCCAAAACGCTATAAATAATCATTGACATAAAAAACAATACTAGCATGATTACAAACTGCTCAAATAAACACTTTATTTTACTTTTAAAACTCATATTACTAAACAAATTAATTGTATTCGTAATATATCTTAAAAAATCATCAATACTATTATAAATTTTTTTACGGCTTTCCTCCTCCCCTTTTACTTCTCTAATATCTTTATGTAACAAATCATCAATATTTAAATCAAATTTATCACATAAAGCAATAATTTTATCCATCTCTGGATAAGAAACAGCAGATTCCCATTTAGAAATTGCCTGACGTGATACACCAAGTTCATCAGCAAGTTGTTCTTGTGAAAGATTATTTTCTTTTCTAATCTTCTTCAAATTTTCTGAAAATCGATTACTCATATTTTTCTCCTTTACAAAAAAATTATATTATTTTCTACCAGTTGCATTCCACCATCTTTAGGTTGTTTTTTGTAAAAAATTGGTTGCATATATATTTTAGCATAAAAAAAGTAGATTATTTCATCTACTTGATCTTATATATGTTTTTTTAAATACGTATTAGGAATATTGTTTATTGCATCATGGTTGTCATCTTCAAACTCATGTGAATATTCAGACCATAACGATAGTAAATGTGGAATATATATATTATCAATCACATTTTGAAGTTTTTCTTCTTCCTCCGGTTTTATATTTTTTATTAAATCAACCCAATTAGTTCTGCCATGTCTTTGTTGGGCTGAAATAACACTAAGAGCTTTCATACCGTCACCTTGATCAATCCAATGATATGAATAAATTAAATTATAATCCAAGTCAAATCCACTATTTAAATATTCTTCTATGTTTTCTTCCACTCCAATTTCTGTTGCAAAAAGTATATTATTACGACAATTACTTAAAAAGTTTAATAAATGTATATATTGTTTTTTTAAAAATAAATATATTTCAGGTAAATCCTCTTTTGTTATTTTAATCAAATCATGAATTAAATTTGAATGTACTAAAGTATTCCCAAAATGTAGTTCCAGAATAAAAGTACTATCATTTAATTCATCCGGATGACAAATATCAAATCGAAATAAGATCTCATTATGGTGTGCATTTAAATAAATATACTCCTCCCATGAAGAATAATTTGTTGTTATACAATCAACCTCATAGCATTCGCAATAATACGGATGATAAGTTTCTTTTAAAATCATAACAATCCCCCTTTTAATTATTCAAAAACGAATAGTAAAAAAATATACAGCATATTATAATATAATTTTAAACAAATGACAGTACATTTTTTATTTATATTTATTAAAATATATATATAAAAGTATTGAATGTAAATATAATTAATGTATAATAGAAACAATGGAGGGATAAAATGTATAATTATCTAATAAGTCATGGAAATGTTTCCATAAAAGAATATCAAGTTAATTACAATGAAAATAATTTATTGATTGCAACAGAAATAAGTCATAAAAAAATGGATGATAGTAATTTGAAAGATAAAGAAAATAGAGTGTACCTTGTAGATTATATAAGAACCTTATACTCAGCAACAGTAAAAGGTATACCTATAAAAAATTATAATAAACCAGGATTAATAACATACAATGACAACTATTTAGTAATCATGGAAAACGATTATTCAATAATCAAA
>CAMVAN010000013.1 GCA_947165475.1 uncultured Caryophanales bacterium
AGTTTTTCTTTACCTTTACTTTAAAGTCTTCTGTTACTTGACTACCATAATTTTCTTTTACTTTTTTTCCATTGATATATAACTGATTATCTTTATATTCTATTTCTTCACCAGGTAGTCCAATTACTCTCTTGATTAAATATTCATTTCCTTCATCAACAACCACTATATCAAATCTATTAATTTCATCAAATCGATATCCTATAATATTTAATATCATAATATCTCCATCATGAAGAGTTGTCATCATACTTGTACCATTTACTTTGATTGGAGAAACTACGAATTTTTTTACTAGTAAAACTAATATAATAGTAATTACATAAAGTCCATATTCTTTTATAATACTTTTTATTTTATCCATAAATATTCATATAAAAAATAAGGTTATTGGCCTTATTTTTTTCCTCTTTCTTTGATACGATATCCGCCAATCAAACCTCTAAGGAATGTAAGTTTGGCACGTCTAACTTTACCTTTGCGAATTACTTTAATTTGGTCAATTATTGGTGAATGTACTGGGAATGTTCTTTCAACACCAATTCCACTTGACATCTTACGAACTGTAAATGTTTCATTTACGCTTCCACCTTTGCGAGCAACAACTACTCCTTCAAATGCTTGAATACGTTCTCTTTTACCTTCAATAATCTTAACATCTACTCTTACGGTATCCCCTACTCGAAATTCTGGTATGTCAGATCTTATCTGTTTTTTATTAATTATGTCAATTTTATTCATACCCTAAGCTCCTTTCTTTCTATATTTACAAATGATCATATTCTGTTTTGAAAAGCGGATCATCCCTTTGACAATCTAAATTATACCATATATTTTTAATAATGCAAGCCTTTTTATGATAGTCTGTAATCATCTTATGATAATCCTCTATATTATTCAATCTTTCTCTTCGCTTTTTTCTGAAAAAAAAAAGAAGTTTTATTCTTCTCTTGTTATTCCACTTCTAATATTTGTTTGTATAGTTCCATCTACATTATTACTTAATAATACATATGCAAATATAGATGTTGCTACTACGAGTAATAATATTATATATGAAACATTTTTTGAATTTGAACTATCCATATTAATTCCTTTCTTTTAATGTGTATTTATAAAGTTTTTCATTATCTTCTACAATGAAATCACTTTTAATATTGTTTACTCTTGAATAAATAATTGGTTTTTGTATAATCTCTCTTGTTTTTAATAATTCTTCAAAAGAATTTAATTTTATTATTTTTTTATCTTCATTTGATTCATAACCATCTCTTGCTATTACTATTAATCGATCATATTCACTCAATATATTTTGTATTGTTTTCTGATAAGAATTTCGAGTAGTTGTTACTAGAATAACTAGTCTTGCACATCTATATACAATTATTAAGCAAAAAACTATTAATATAGAAGCAATTACTGCGTAATTTATATTGCTATCATTCCATTCATTTGATGGGACTTCAATTATTTGATTTTCATTAGATATTACATTTTTTGAAATATGAAAACTATTTCCTGTTAAGGGAATAACTAACGACGATACCTCTCTTGAATCATCTCCTTCTTTTAAAAATAGAGATATTTGTATTTCTCCATATAATTCCGTAACGTTTTTAGCTAAATAAGGAGTTATTTTATTTATATACTTATTATAATCTATTTCAATTGTCTCATTTAAATTTACTTTTTTTCCAATATTTGTATAATTATCATTATTAATTAATGTTTCTTCTTCTTGAAATAATACTTCATCTAATCTATTTCTATCAAATACTCTTGTTTTTGCAGTTATATAGTATGACATATTTGATTCTACATTTGCGGAGTATTCAACTGTATAATCAAAAGATGTATCTATTTTATCAATAATATTTCTATCATATTCTAGTCCTTCGTCTAGACATTCTTGTTCATTATTTAGACAAACTTCATAGTATATATTCGTTTTCTCATTATATGTAATACTTTCGTCGTTTCCATAATTTATAGTTTTTAATATAAAATAACATGCTCCTAGAAATAAAATAAATATTAAAAATAACATTGATAATAGTCTTGCTTCAAAACTTATATGAATTTTTCTTTTTAAAGTTTTTTTATTATTTAAAAAATTATTATCCGTATCATTTTTTATTTCTTTATCTTCTTTATTATCAAATATAGGTTGTTTTTCTTCTGGTATTGATACTTCTAATATTGGTTCTTCTTTATCTGAAATAGGAATGTCTATAATTTGTTCATCTTTTTCTTTTATTATTTCATTAGAATTATCATTCTCTGTTAGTTTATCGCTTTCATCTAAATTAATAAATTGAAATTTGTTATTCATCTATTTCTCACCAGCCATTTTTATTCTTTATAAAATAGTGAACCCCTTTTTTATGGTATACTATATTATATTCTATGTAAACATTTTTACGACAATTTTGAAAACAAAAAATCAATATCTAAGTTGTCAATCATCATTGATTTATTTGATGATATATTGTTTGGATATTCAATTACTATTTTTATATTTTTTTTGGAGTTTGGAAACAATACCATATCTTTTTCTATTTTTGTTCCATCTTCACTCATTATATTATATTTTATATTATTACATAAAGATTTTTCACTACATTTTGGAATACTTTTAATAATATCCATTAGTTTTGCATAACTAGTACCATTATTTACCATTTGAAACGTAAAAATCACTTTATCACCAGGTTTTTTAAAATAAACTGAGTAGTCGCTTAAAATTGTATTATAAACATTAGGTAAAGTATAACTGGCATCTCCTACAACTTTTGCAGATATCTTTTCTAATTGAATACTCCAAACTTCATTTTTTTTTAAAAGTTTATTTTTACTAAGTATTCCAATTGTAATTACAATAAATATACTTACTATAAGAAGTTTTTTTTCATACACTCCACCTACTCTAGTTTGATTATATCAAACTACGTATTAAAAATCAAAATTATTTTTATTTTTTATCTTCTTCTATTACTTTGATTTTGATATTCCAAATAACTATTTTGTAATTCTATAATCTTCTTAGTAGCTTCTTTTTTTAGTGTCATCAATTGTTTCGACATTTTTTCAAGTTCATTCTTTTTTAGGTATCTTCTATATTTGTTTTTTATTTCCATTCGAAATTTTTCAATTTGATTTAGTGCCTCTCTATAACTATCCCCACTATCATCATCACTAACTAACAAATCAGTTAATAAACTAATTAGTGTGTTATATTTTTGTAATACTTTTTTGTAGACCAATGGGTTAGCAAATTTTTTATTAACTACTTTAATTTCTCTTATTTCCGCTCCATTAATTTTAAATGTTTTTCTCTTTGATGCCATTAAAAAACCATCTATATTTATCAATTCTTCTTTAATAGTTATTTTTTCCTTTTTAGAATTATTTATAGTATACATTTTTTCACCTACTCTTTTATTAAGTCTGGTCTATTTTCTTTTGTAAGTCTAATTCTTTCTTGTTTTCTATATTCATCTATTTTATTATGATCACCCGATAATAGTATTTCTGGAACTTCATATCCTTCAAAGACTCTTGGTTTTGTATAAGTTGGGTAATCTAATAGATTACTTTCAAATGATTCTTTTATATGTGATTCTTCTTTGATAACTCCTGGTAAAAGTCTTATAATAGAATCTACTAAAACCATTGCAGGAATTTCCCCTCCGCTTAGAATGTAGTCTCCTATACTTATTTCCATATCACAATAATTTTTTATTCTTTCATCAAATCCTTCATAATGTCCACATACTAATATTAAATGATTTTTTTTTGATAATTCATATGCAATAGTCTGATTATAGACTTTTCCGCTTGGCGTTAACAGAATTACGATAGTATCTTCTTTTTTCAGTTTTTTTATGCAATCAACTAATGGTTGAAGTGTTAAGACCATTCCAGCTCCTCCTCCATAAGGTGTATCATCTACTTTATGATGGGGATCTTTTGAATAGTCTCTAAAATTGTGTATCTCAACTTTTATTTTTTTATCATCTATCCCTCTTTTTATGATAGAATCTTCAAATACTTTTTCAAACATATTAGGAAATAAAGTTAAAATATCAATCTTCATATATCCTCCCTACATATTATCTAATAATTTAATGTATATTTCTTTCTTTTCTTTATCTATTTTTTCTATCATTGGAGAGTTCATTGGTATTAGGATTTCTTTATCTAATTGTATTCTTATTATTTTGTTTGTCTGACTTGCATAAAAAATTTCTTTTATTATTCCTTTTTTGTTATCATTTGTCAATACAGTAAAAGTCATAAGATCTTCATCTAATACTTCATTACTACTAAGATTAAGATTTTCTTTTAAAAAGTAAACTTCTTTTTTCATTAAAAATAAAACTTCATTAATATTATTATAATCATTTAAAGTAACCATATCATAGTTTTTATGTTTTCTATATGATTTAATGGTATATTCTTTGTTTTCTATAATTAGCTTATTTCCAACTTTAAATACTTTTTCTTTATAATCAAAGTCACTTAATATTCTAATTTCCCCTTTAATACCATGCGTTGATACTATTTTTCCTACATATACTTTATTATCCATTTTTACTCCTCAATTCATATAATAATATACTGCATGCTATCCCAACATTCAAACTTTCTACATTATTATTCATTGGAATATATAAGTTATCATCACATAACTTTTGAATATGTTTCTTTACTCCATTTCCCTCATTTCCCATTATTAAAGCAAAACTATTAATATCTTTTAAATCCTTTATATCTGTTCCATTAACTACATTAGTACCATAAACTATTATACCTTTATCTTTAATTATTTTAATAGCTTCTTCTAAATCCATACTTATGATATTTATGTGACAAAACATTCCTTCGCTCGCTCTAATAGTTTTTGGATTATATAAATCAACCGTATCTTTAGATAAAATAATTGTCGTAACTCCAAACGCTACACTGCTTCTAATAATAGTTCCTAAATTGCCAGGGTCTTGTATTTCATCTAATAATAATATCTTATCACCAATAATATCTTTAGAATTACTTTTTTCACAAACAGCTAAAACATTACTAGGAGATTCCATTGTAGACATTTTTTTCATTATCTCTTTTGTTACAAAATAAGTATCATTTCTGTCTACAAAATCATCTTCTACTATGAATAATTCTTTAACTATTCCATATTTTTCTGCTTCTTCTACTAAGTGTTGTGTTTCTACTATAAATGTATTAGTTAAATCTCTATACTTTTTATTATGTAATTTTATAACTTCTTTTACTTTTTTATTTTCTAAACTTGTTATAACCATTAAAATTCCTTCATTTCATCTCTATATTTTTTATAATTTGGTATGTTTTCTTCTACTAAATTCCAAAATTTTTTTGAATGATCTCCATATACCAAATGGGTCATTTCATGTATAATTACATAATCTAAATATATGGGGTCTCTTTTCATTAATTCAAGATTTAAAGTTATAATGTGAGTTTGAATATTACATACTCCCCACCTTGTTTTCATTTTTCTAATTCTTAATTTTGGATAAGGAATTATTCTTGTATATTCATTATATAATGTATCTAATCTATTTAAAAATAATTCTTTCGCTTGATTTTTATACCATTTATCTATATCAAAATTTTTAGGTATATATACAATATTATCTTTAAATACTGGTTCTTTTTCTTCAGATTCTATTACTTCATATTTTTTTCCTAGATAAAAGAAACCCGTGTTATTTTTCTTTTTAGATTCTTGTTGATTAATCATCTTTCCTATTTTTGAATAATTATTTTTTATCAAGTTTTCTATATATTTATTTGAAGTAAAATATGAGGTGGTTACTGATACTTTACAATCATTTTTCACTCGTATGTAGGTGTTTTTTTGTCCTATTTTTTTTTCTATTACAATTTCATATTTTTGGTTATTATATAAAAGTTCCATTGTACCACCTCTTTTATTGTACAATGTTAGATAAGAAAATGCAAAGTAATACTGAATAAAATAGTTCTTTTTTTTTCATAATAAAAATGGAGGTTAATTATGGATATTAATATTAGGGAACATATTATTAATAATTTTCATGGAGATGATTTTCAAACTTTAAAAAAAGCTATAGATGAAGCTGTTAAAAATATGGATGAGGTTACTCTTCCTGGGCTTGGGGTGTTTTTGGAAATTATATGGGAAGATGCTTCTTTAGAGTTGAAAAATGAAATGATTGAAATTATTAGAAAAAGAGTACAAAAAGGACTAGAGAAAGATAATCTCTAGTCTATTTTATTTATAAATTGGTTCATATACTGTTCCAGTAAACCATACTTCTCCACTATCCTTATCACGAATAATATACATAAATGGTTTATTAAAAGTCATATCAATTTCTTTTACAGGAACCTTAAATAAATGTTCAAAATATGGTCCAGTAGCTGCTCCAGCGCCACCAAAAGCTGTAGCAGCTGAAGCTTTAATTCCATCATTTGATAATTCAATAGTAGCTTGATGAATTGCTTTATCTATAGAAATTCCTTTACTATTTATCATATTAGATAAGTCTGCTTTACTATCAAATACATCTTTTATTCCCAATTCTTGTAAATCTTTTAATAATTCTAGTTTATATTCATATTTAAAGAATGGAATAAATCCTCTAATTCTTGTTACATATCCCTCTTCAAAACTATCTATATTTACTTCTTTTAAATCACTTATCATTTTATTTAACTCATCTTTATTAGTATCTTTAATAAAATCCGTAAGTTCTTTCTCTTTAGGCATGATTGCAACGTATTGTAGTGTCATTCTATCGTATGTGTCTAAATCTTTCGCAAATGTTTTTACATTATCTGTTTCATTTACTAAGAAGTCTGTTGAGTTAGCTTTTTTTCCGTAGTTTTCTTTAAGTTCATTAATAAACTTGTTTACACCTTCTTCTAAAGGTAAATCACCTTGTCCTTCAGGAGTTTTTAACCATTCTTCATATTCTGGTGTAATGATTTCTCTGATTTTATCTTCTCCTAATTCTTTAATAATATCATATTTATTAAAATCAGCTAAAATTTCTCCACCTTTAGCATTTTCTTTACCGTTAAATTCATTTTTTCTATTATATCCTCCAAAGAAATCATCTTCTGATGAATATGGATATTCAACTACATCATAATTCATTGTACTATTATCATCTAATTTTTCATGTAAATATTCAATTCTATAATTTCCACCATCTACACATGGTATTTTATGACTTGATTCACAATGAATTTGATTTTTCCAGTTCATGTCAATCGCTAAGGCATTAATTAAAAAGAAAACATTGTCATCTACATTATCTACTAAATTATTAATAAGTTTAAATGTCTTATTGCTTACCCAACTATTAATATTATCTGGGCTTGCAAATGGATCAAGTATTACTTCTGCATTATACTTATTTTTTAGAGTATCTATGTAAGTACTCTTTACTTCATCTTTGAAGGTATCTTTTATAAACATTGCATTGGCAAAACTCATATGCTCACTATTAGGGTAGGATTTTGCTTTGTAATCCCCAACTACTGCTTCTATTTGTTTTTTTGTGTTTCCTTCTGATCCTTCAGCTAGCATTTCTAAAGCATATTTAATTGATAATGGACTATATACTTTATTTTTAGCTTCATTTTCTAATTTTAAAAAATATAAGTCAAAATTTTCTAATGAGTTTCCACTCATTCTATATTCTGATTTTACTTTTTTTACGTCAACACCTGCTTTTTTTGTTTTACTAAGAATATTATCCTTTAATAGAAAAACTCCACCAACACAGAAAACTGCTAATAAAAGAATAACTACTACTATTATTCCACTCTTTTTTTTCTTTTTATGTGGAACTTCTTGATTTTGATTATTACCAGTATTGTCATCTAGTACTTCTACTTTTTCATCTTTTTTTTCTTCATTTTCCATTTTTACACTCTCCTTACTATAACAATTTTATCAAAGAAAAAGAGCTTTTTCAAGCTCCAGTATAATAATTATTTTACGCTAACTACAAATTTTTGTTAAAGTATTATTTAATTCTTCAAGTTTGTCTGTTGTGGTTTCTGTTCCATATAGATAAATCTTATATTGTTGATTTACTTTAAATAGAACAGCTGATAATGGTCCAGAACCAGGGTTATTTTCTATGTCGTATCTTACGGAAATTAAATAATCATAATTTTGATTCTTAATAGATAAATCTTTCAATTCAAAAGAAGGTGCACCTGACTTTTTCATTTCTTTTTCAATGGCTTCTTGAATTTCTGCCATTTCATCTTCTGTAAATTCATATTCTGTACTAAATTTTGTTAATGGACATTCTCCTTTTTTTATATTAATTTCATTTGTGTCTATTGTTTCAGCCTCTTTTTCTTCTTTTTTTGTATCATTCTTTGAATCAGATAAATATTTAATTGTATTTTTTTGTGTTTGAGCTTTTCCAAAAAAATATCCAAGTCCAACAAAAGCAATCATTAAAATGAGAATGAATATTATTACTAATACTTGGTTAGATTTTCTTTACATTTTCTTTTCATTCTTATATTCTCATTACTATATTTTAGAAACTAATCCACTATCATTATTCCATGTTCTCTATTTCTTTATTAATGGGTTCACTAGATATAAATACATAGTTACCATCTTCTAGTTTAAATTTAAACAAATATTTACTTCCTTTATCATATGGTATTAATGTTGTATCACTTATATGTTCTACTATTACATTTGTCTTTTGATAATCTGAATAGTATTTATTACCATCAGAGAATACCACTGATATTGATATTTCTAATTGACCATCTTTTTCTATTGCTTTTATTACTTGATAAGATGCTCCTGGTCCACAGGTTCTACCACAAGTTGTTTCTTGAGAAGTAAATGTTTTTGTTTCTTTATCATAAATGTACTGATTACAATAGTAACCACTAATATCTATTTCATCTGGATTAAAGATATAGTCTTTTCCTAAATATTTTTGAACTGCTTTTGTATACTCATCTAAAGTTATAGTACTTATGTTTTTGCTTTTAAATTCTTTGAATTCAACCATAGTATAAGCATCTTGATTTGATATATTAGATGATTCATATTTTTTATCATTTACATATCTTTCTAGGTTATTACATTGAAATCCAAAATTTAGTATTTTATCCATTGAACTTGTTACAACTTCATCATTTACATTAAGTACAACTATTTCACTTTCGTTATCTATTTTTTCTAATATCTCAGATTCCTCAACTTTTTCAGAATCTAATTTTACAATATTATTTGTTCTAATTAGGTATCCTACTCCAATACATAAAATCATTATTACCAATATCAATAAAGCAATTACTGAATTGTTTGTTTTTTTATTATCTTTAGATTCCTTCATTATTTATCACCCTTTCTACTTTAAATAGTATCACAAATTAAAAAAAATAGAAATATTAAACTTTAATTTCTATTTTTTTACACTTAATTGTCCCTTTTCGTTTGCTTAATTTCACTTTTTATAAAATAATATTTATTTCCTTCTTTTTGATATTCTGATATTATGGTTGCTGCTTTATTTATGTAATTATCTATATTGATTTTAGTATTATTTAATTCTTCTTTTTTTACTATTATTTCATCTATTGGCTTTCTTTCCTTCTCAGTAGTATTGTAGATATTAATTTTTCTTTTAGATTTACCTACTAATTTTATTTCGTAGTATATTATTTTTTCTTTTACAATCCATTTATCATGATTTTGATATATGCTAACTATCTTTCTATTATTCATATTCTTTAATAATTCTTTGCCATCTTTAGATTTACTAAATATAAATTTTAATCCTTCGTCTGTATATGAATCAATATATATTCCTGAATAATTATCATCGTTTGTATTTTTATTAATATAAAAACTATGCTTTTCTATTATAGATTCTTTATCTATTATTTTTGACTTATTGAAAATTTTCTTTAGCTTATTATCTATTGTTTCATTTGATAATAAATATATTTTTTCATTATCTTTTGTTACTTCTTCAGTTTCAATAAGGTCTTTTTTTTCTATATTGTCTAATGCTATTTCCATTAATTCTATTGAGCTAAAGGACTCAATTCCATCTTTTTTTGATTCATTACCTATATAACTATATAATTTATCATATACTATTTTTACTTCTTTTGTTTGTTCATTCCAATTTTCTAAATAATTATTTTTTTTATAATTTTTATTGCATATAATCAATAAAGATACACATATTATTATACTTAATAATACTAATAATCTTTTTTTCATTATTTTTCCCCCCTCTATATTAATTTTTTATTTATCTCTTAGTTCAGCATGATGAGTTGTTGTTACTTTTTCAATTATTTTATTGAATGATGTCATTACTTCATCATCGGTTAGTGTTCTATCAATTCCATTAAATAATAGATTAAAGGCTACACTTTTCTTGTTTTGATCAATATTTTCTCCTTGATAAACATCAAATACATTTATTTTTTGTAATGTTTTATTACTTGCTTTTTTGATTGTTTTTTCTATTTCACTAACATCAATCGTTTTATCAAGAATAAATGCCATATCTTTTTCTATACTTGGATATCTATATGCTTCTTTATATTTTAATTTTGATGTTTTTCCATATAAACTATTTAAATTGCATTCAAATACATAGATATCCTTTTTTGTTATATTTGGATGTACTTTACCTATTATTCCAATATTTTTTCCATCTAAAATGATGTTTGCTTGAACTCCTGGATGAAGATCTTTACATGTACTTCTAGTAAATGAAAATCTATTTTCATATCCCATATAATTTAATAAATCTTCTATTATTCCTTTTACTAGGTAAAAATCTATTTCAAAGTCTTTCTTCCATGTATTTGTTATATAGCTTCCTGTCATAAGACCAGCTATTTTAGTAGTTTCTTCGTATTTAGAATCATATGTTTTAGCAATTTCATATATTGAAATATCTTTTACTCCATGAGATTTATTATATTCATAAACATTCATTAATGATGGAATTAGTGTTGTTCTTACAATACTTTTATCCATACTCATTGGATTTGGTAATTTTACAGGAGATTTTTCTTCATACTTAAACATTTCTGACATTTCTGGGCTTACTAGAGTGTATGTTTTTACTTCATTTAGTCCTAGAGAACGTAATCTTTTAGATATCATCTTACGATATTTTACATCTCCTATATATTCTCCTCTTCTAATTGGAACATTTGGAATAGATGATACTAAATTATTATATCCATATAATCTTCCAATTTCTTCCGCTATATCATTTACGTTTGGATCAATATCAAGTCTTCTTTTTGGTATGATTACATCAAACTTATGATTTTTCACTTTATAATTGAAGTCTAATCTTTCTAGCTCTTTTTTCATATCTTCTTCACTAATATTAATACCAAGTAGTTTGTCTACATCTTCTGGATAGAAAGATAGTTTTTTTTCACTATGATCTTCATTATCAATTAAAACATATCCATCTAAAACCTCTGCATCTGCATACTTTTCAAGTAAATGACAGGCTCTTTTACTTGCCATTTCAGTATACTCGTAGTTTAGACCTTTTCCATACCTGATTGAGGCCTCACTAGGCAATTCTAATTTTTTTGAAGTATATCTTATACTTACTGGATTGAATATAGCTGATTCAATAAGGATATTTTTGGTATTTTCATCTACTTCTGTATTTTCTCCGCCCATTACACCGGCAATACAAACTGGATATTTTCCATCTGTTATTACAATGTCATCTTTCGATAATACTCTTTCTTTTCCATCAAGAGTTATTATTTTTTCATTTTCTTTTGCATCTCTAACAAGTATTTTATCTCCTAATTTATCTTTATCAAAGAAGTGTAATGGCTGTCCGAACTCTAACATTACATAATTTGATATGTCTACTACATTATTAATTGGACGCATACCAGCCGCTATTAATCTTTTCTTTATAAATTCTGGGCTTTCTTTTATCGTTACATTCTTCACTTCTCTTGCCATATAATAGGTACACTTATCGGTTTTTACTTCTAATTTAAAATGATCATTTATTTTATCTTTTGTCGTTTTAAATTCAAGACTAGGTAATGTAACTTTTCTATTTAAAATACAAGCTATTTCATAAGCAAAACCAATATGGTAGTAGCAATCATTATTACGATGTTTATGAATATCTAAATCATAAAGAGTATCATCTAAACCTAAATAATTAATTGGATCTTCTCCAACTGGTGCATTTTCATCTAATTCTTCTATTCCTTTGGCATAATTTTCTTCTGTTTTTTCTTCTAGGCCAAGTTCAAATAAAGCACACATCATTCCAAATGATTCTACTCCACGTATTTTGCTTTTTTTAATTTCAAAATCTCCTGGTAGCATTGCACCAACTTTCGCAACAATTACTTTTAGACCTTCACGTACATTTGGAGCTCCACAAACTATTTGTAATTCTTCATCTTTAATGTCTACTTTACATACATGAAGATGATCACTATCCGGATGATTTTCTACTTTCTTTATTTGACCAATAACCAAATTGTCTATATGATGAGTAACAACTCCTTCGACATTAATTCCAGCTTCGGTTATTTTTCTTGCTAAGGAATGTACATCTTGATCTTTTATATCTATGTAGTCTCCTACCCAATTTAGACTTATCATTATTCCTCATCCTCCCTATCAAAATTACTAGTCTCTCTTAAATCTGTATTATAGAAAGTTCTAATATCTTTTATATCATATTTTAACATTGCTAATCGTTCTGCTCCAAAGCCAAAAGCAAAGCCACTCCATTTTTCTGGATCATATCCACTCATTCTTAATACATTTGGATGAACCATTCCTGCTCCTACTACTGTTAGCCATCCGGTATTTTTACATATATTGCATCCTTTTCCATGGCAGTTTACGCATGTAATATCAACTTCTACACTTGGCTCTGTAAATTGATAATAACTTGGTCTAAATCTTGTTTCTACATCATTTCCAAATAATCTTTTAAATAATATATCCATCGTTCCTTTTAAATCACTTAATGAGATATCTTTATCAACTAGTAATCCTTCGATTTGCATAAACTGATGGGAGTGAGAAGCATCATCATCATCTCTTCTATAAGTTTTTCCTGGGCAGATCATTCTTATTGGTACTTCACCTTTTCCTTTTAACATTGTACGAACTTGTACTGGTGAAGTCTGGCTACGAAGTAATATTTCTTCTCCTTCAATATAGAATGTATCTTGAGCATCTCTTGCTGGATGTCCTTTTGGTATATTTAACATTTCAAAGTTATATTTATCTTCTTCTATTTCTGGGCCATCTACAACATCATATCCCATTGACAGAAATACTTCTTCTACTTCTTCAATTACTTTTTCTAATATATTAGGTGCTCCTAGTGGTACTTTAGTTGATGAAAGAGAAATATCAATTGTTTCACTTTCTAATCTTTTATTTAATTCTTCTTCATCTAATTTATTTTTCATTTTATCATAAAAGTCTTGAAACTCTTTACGTAGTTCATTAACTTTCATACCAAATTCTTTTTTCTCTTCATTTGATACATTCTTAATCTCACTATTAAGTTCAGTAATTAGACCTTTTTTACCTAAATATTTTACTCTTAAATCATCTAATACTTTTAAATCATCTGTTTCAACTAAATCTTTTTGAAGCATTTCTTTTACTTCATTAATTCTTTTGTTCTCCATAATTACCTCCTATTTTTTATTTCATCTAAACTTCTAACTTTAACTAATGTTTTATGATGTACATCTTTTCTATCTACAAGAATTGCATTCATACCAACTGCTTTAGGTGCAATATAATCAGTTTCAGTATCATCACCAACTACATAACATAATAAAGGATCTACTCCTCCAGCAGCCATCCAATATGCTTCTTTATGAGGTTTAGTAATAATATCTCCTGAATAAAAAGCATCAATGTAATCATATAATCCAGCTCTCATTAATCTTTCTTTTTGACTTTCTCCAAACCAATTAGTAAGAACTGAAATTGAATCACCTTTACTTTTTAAATACTCTAATACTTCTTTAGCATGTGGATCAACTGTATCATCTACTACTGCAACCAATTCATCCCAAATTCTCATATCTTCTGGAGTAACTGGTAATCCAGTAGCATTTCTTAAATAAGTTGCTAAATCTTTATAATCATATCTTCTTAATTTTCTTTCGTACTTTCTAAGTACTGGTCCAATATTATCCATGACTGTTTTTGCTTTTTCTCCAAACTTATCAATAAAATATTGATCAGTTTTAGTCCAATCTGGAATTAATAAAGTGTAATCTTCATCAAAAATATATCTTCTCTTCATGTTCATTCCCCCCAAAAAAAAATAACTAATCTATAAGGACGAATAATCGCGGTACCACCTTATTTCATAGTTATTTACTACACACTCAAATCTTTTAACGCAAGAAATACGCTTACTATTAATAAGAACTCCGTAGGCGAATTCATAGATTCATCTTAACTATTCCCACCAACCATAGTCTCTCTAAAAAGAATTCTCTACTACTACTCCTCTTCATAGTCGATAAACGTATTATATCATAGTTTTATTCTTGTGAATACTATTTTTTTGTTTTTTTGGTTAAACTATTTGACATGTCATTTGATAGTTCTTCCCAATAAGCTTGTTCTTCTAATCTTTTTAATTCAAAGTCAATATATGGTAGATCTACGTTATAATTACTTTTTATGAATCTTCTCTCATCTAAATATGAATCTTCATAAAATAAGCCATTTGCTGCATGTATTAATATATCATTATTATTAGTTAAATCTTGATATTTCAATTTAAAATTAAGTAACTCTATAAAAGATTCATAAAGAATTCCTTCTCTATTTAATATATATCTTAATTCTTGTTCACTAAGTGTACTATTTATTGTTATTTTCTCATCGTTACTCTTATCTATATTAATTATATATTCTGTTATTTTTAATACTTCTTCAGTTAATATCAATAATTCTGCACTTTTCATTTTAGAAGGTTCTTCACCTTTTAGAGGAATTTTTTGAGAAAGATTTTCTTTATTATTATTCTCATATAAGATTAATTCTTTGGCTTTTTTTAGAAAATCCTTGGCTTTTTCTTTATCTTTTTCTTTGATTAATTCATATTCCCTCATTATTTCCTGTTCATAATCAATATCTGGAAGATCTAAATTAAAGAATAATTTCATTTTTTCTTTGGCATCATTATGTAAATTTTTAAATATTATTCCTAATGTTGCGAGTAACAAACACATCCATGTTCTTTTCTTGCCTTTTACTTTTTCTTTTATAACGCTTTCAAAGTCACATATTATCTCGTAAAAAGAGAATGGAATACCTTGATTATTTAATATTTTTCTTAAGGTTTTTCTATTATGTGATCTTTCTTTTCTTTTTAATGTACTTAAATATGATACACTCACTATTCCTTCTGTAAGTTCATTAGTTCTTTTATCTAAAACTACTTGAATTGCACTTAATACATCACTTTTCATTTCTAAATCATTACTATTCATTTACAACCCCTCCAATTTCGCATATTATATCATACTTCTACTTTTTTTTTCAATAAAAAAAAGAACTTATACAGTTAATAGTTCTTTTTCTTTTTCTTTTAGTGATGATTCTATTTTACTATTATATTCATTTACAATATCTTGTATTTCTTTTTCAATGGATTTTTCTTCGTCTTCTGGGAATTCTCCTTTTTTAATGTCTTCTAATCCTTCATGACGAATATTACGAACAGATACTTTAGCATCTTCAGCAATTGATTTTACTTGTTTTACTAATTCTTTTCTTCTTTCTTCTGTAAGTTCTGGTATAACAATTCTTATTGTTTCTCCATCATTACCTGGATTATATCCTAGGTTAGCTGCTAAAATAGCTTTTTCAATAGATCCTAATGAACTCTTATCAAAAGGTTTAATTAGTAATTGTCTTGCTTCAGGAACAGATATTGTTGCTAGTTGTTTAAGTGGAGTCATGCTTCCATAATAATCAACCATTACACCATCTAGGCTTGATGGATTTGCTCGTCCTGCTCGAACTGTTGTAAACTTTTTTTCTAAACTTTCAATTGTCTTATCCATTTTATCTGTTACATTTAAAATTATTTCATCCCTATCCATTTCTTCATCTCCTCTTAAGAATATTATAATCTATTTAGAAAAGAAATGAAAGTAATTATTCTACTATTTCTACTGTTTTATCTTCTTTAGATGAATTATCTGAGTTATACTTTGACTCATTTTTTGAACCATTTTTTTGAAATAATAATATACCTAAAACTACTAATGCTACTGATTCAATGATAGCTAAAGGCTTAAAATAATTTTTAGATGTTTTATCTATAGTTGCTCTTGTTATAAAATAGTTTTTTCCTTTAGTTGTAGTAAATTCTACTTCATTACCTTTTACAATTATATTATCCTTTACTAAAACTATTTCATTTTTATCTTCATCATAATAGTAGACATTTACTTTTTCTCCGTCTTTAAATGTATTTTTTACATTTATTTTTAAAGTGGATTTTGGTATTTTCATACTAGATAGTTCAATATATTTACCTGTTCTAAATCCGGCTTTTGTATCAAACTTATCTTTTCTTTTAAATTCAAAGTTTATTTTTGGACTAAATTCTACTAATTGTCCTAATTTATTACCATCAATTGTCCATGTATAAATATCATTTTTCTCGTCATCAACTTTTTTGAAAGAAACTTGTTTTTTTGACTTTTTAATTTTATCTAAAATATCTTTGGTAATTTTATCTTCATCTTTAATAATAATTGATACTATCTTATCTTTTTCTTTTAGGGCATCATCTATATCTGATATAGGATATTCATTTTCTTTTCTTTTTACATTAACATAATAAGTCTTTGTATCTCCATTTTCTGCTGTAACAATAATTTCAAATTTATTATCTCCTACTTTTAATTTTACTTTACCTGCTCCTTTTACGCTTGACTTTTCATCTTCTGCTATTGCTTTAATTGTTATATCTTCAACAATATGATTTACTATTAGGGAATAATTTACATCATCATTTTTTTTTAGTTGAAAATTTTCAATAGAAATTTCTTTTATATTGGCATTTGATGATTTTTCTTCTCCTGCTGTTACTGGGGATTGAATATTATTATTCCTATTATTGCTATTGTTGTTATTAGAAGGAGTTGGGTTATATGATGGTGCTGGTGTTGGGGATGGCGTTGGAGATGGAGATGGTGTTGGAGCTGGAGTTGGTGGAGGTGCAGGATTTGATACTGTAACCGTTGTACTTCCATATAATCCAACAGCATTTCCATCTTCTACTCCTGTAACATCTCCACTTAAAGATATATTAATTGTTCCGGCTCCAGTTGCAGTACAGGTTGTTTGAAATGACTTTGATGTATTCATAGCATCTGCTGTAGCATCAGCTTGTTTAATTGTACATCCACTTACTGGTCCTGATGATGTTACATGAAAATTCCAAGCTGCAGCTTGATTAACATATACTGAGACTGTAAAACTATTTCCTACTATAACGTTCCTACTACTTACTGATAGTGATCCCGATGCTGCTTTAACTATTTTTGTTTGAAAAATAAGTCCGAATAATAGGAGCACTATCATTATTTTCTTTTTCATTATACTTCCTCCTATGAAATTGGTTTTGTTCCAATTAAATGTTGTCTCATTCTAAGTAAATCTGCTGAATTAATTGTTTTGTCATGGTTAATATCTGCAGCTAGATATGGTACTCCACTTAATGTTTTTGTTTGTATTAAATGTTGTCTCATTTTTAATAAGTCGGCTGAATTTACTGATCCATCTTCATTAATATCACCTGGGACACAGTTTATAAATTCATCTACTACTTCTCCATTTTTTAAAATTTGTGTTTTTGAACCTGTATATATCACATTTTTCCCTTTTAAATCGATACTTAATTCATACCCACTCTTCATTGTAAAATGTGATTTATATTTATCTATATTCGTATTAATAGCAATTAAATTTATATAATTTGTATTTTCTACTACTTCGTAATCTTTTATTGAGAATGGTAGTATTTTTTTCCATTCCGCATATAGTGTAACAACTTCATTATCTCTAAATGTCATATTTATAACACTTGCTTCATCTTTATATTTTGTTCCACTGCCATTTGCTTGTGTGTTCCATCCTACAAATTCATAGTCTTCTCTTGTAAATGTATTTTTAATTAATTTATATGAATTATCATATATAAAGCTTTGTTCTCCCATTGTTCCTACTCCACCATTAGCATTATAAGTAACTTTATATTGAATTGGTGTCCACTCCGCATATAATGATATATTTTCTTCTATGGACTCTATACTTTCTTGATCTGAATAACTAGTTCCACTTCCATCTGCTTTGGTATTCCAGTTTTTAAATACATATCCTGTTTTAGAGAAAGAATTTCCTTTTAAGTTAAATGCTGTTAGAGAAGATACTGTTTGTGTTGTAATAGATGAGCTTCCATTATTTGCATAGAAAGTTATTCGATATGTCTGACCTTCTCCTATTTGAATACTAATATCTTCCTCAGTTGAATTATAAATTGATTTTAATGTATATAATCCACTTGGTATGGATGAATTAATTGTTATTAATGGATTAATATCATTTTTAGCAATCTTATTATTAGTAACATTTAAATAACTAGATACATCTTGATTCTTTTTATTCAATAATTGATAACTTATTATAGAATTTGAATTTATATTTTTAGAATAAGTATATGCTCTAAAACTATAATTAGAAGAACTTAATGCAAATTTTAAAGATTCTGTTTTTGCTTTTAGTATTGGTGTGTCCTCTACATTACTTGTAAATACAGACATACTATCTTTTACTAGAGATACTCTATTTGTACTTGCTATTTTGACGTTAAATGATGAATCTGTAATTACTATATTTTTATCAGATAAATCAATTGTGTAAATACCTGGATAATCAACTGTAACTGTTTTAATGTTTTGATATGATTCTTTGTTTGAAGTTATAGATATTGTAAATGTTCCATCTTTTCCAAATGAAAAGAATTTTACTTTTTCTATTTTTTCTGTTGAATCTATGTTTTTCTCAAAATTAATTGTATCTGTTGTATTATGATAAATATAAAAGGAATCTAAAGTTTTATGATAATTATTGTCCCAAGTCTTATTTTCCATTGAAGTAATATCAGTTAATATATAAAAATCATCTAATAGTGAGTCAAAAGCTAGATATACATATGAATAACTTGTTCCCCAAGAGTTTCTAAGTATCCATGCTCCTTTTCCGCTCACTACGTTGGAACTACTGCATGATGAAGTATTTTGGGAATGAGCACTTCCACTCTTACAATACGAATAGGAATAGTTGTCATTCCATCCGATTATTTGCATAGCGTGACCAGCATTTTGTTCACAACCATCGTCTACTCTTATAATTGTATTCCCATCAGAATTTCTTGAACTGCAAGAATATCCTGGCCCTTGTGTTCCGACGTATGCTCCACCAGAATTCATTACATATTGTTTTATTGCATTTATTATATTTTGTTTTTCTGTTGGTGTTGTATCTGTATCTATTGTAGGCATCATTACTGTTGAATTAACTTCATAAAGAGAATTTGAATAATTTAATACTTCTGAAAGTTCTTTTTGTATTTTTTCTTCATCAAATGGCATCTTTTTTTCATTTACTAATCCGAGTGCATTAGACATTATTAATGAAGATGTTAAAAAATTTCCTCCTGCTCCAAGTTCTCTTGTACCATTTTCATTTATATAATCTTTTATTCCATTAGTACTACTCGCATAATCAATTTGCCTTGTTGAAAACAATAATGAAGAAGCATTATATGGAGCATTGTTTTTTAACATAATATAACTTTCTGCTTGTTCTACTAATGTAAAGTCCCAACATAAATCTAATGATGCTTGATTTTTTAAAGGGGTTATATAGCTATTTCCATTAATGTTTCTTAAATCAAATAATGATGGAAGTGAACCAACTTTTTTCACTTCTACTGGAAAGTCTACTGTATATGTACTTGGAATTTCTTCTACATTTCTCTTCTCTGTATCGCTTAATGATAAATATCTAATATATTTAGGATTTAAATATGGAGCATTTTCCTCTTTATTGTCTTCTGTTTGTATAACTTTACCTGTTGCATTATAAACTTTTTTGATATATTCTTTTATATCTTGATTAAAATATTTATATGGTTCTTGTTTCAATATTTTGTTTATTGTGGTCTCTTTTCTTGCATATAAAAAAATGGAAAGTGCTGATAGTATAAATAATACAATTACTATTTTTTTCCTACTATTCTTCATTTTATTTATCTCCTATTATATTTTTAGTATATCAAAATTATAACTTAGAGTAAATCAACAAAATAAAAACATTCCTTTTTTTTATTATTTTACGTAAAAAAAAGAATATTTTCATATTCTTAAATTTTTTAGTATGTACATACGTAAAAAATAAATATTAAAAATATAATAAATAAGATTGTAAATATTATAAATAATAGTTTTACTATTAAATTTAACCAATCAAAAGTTTCTTTTTTTTCTTCTTTTAGTGATACTAATTCTTTTATGTCTTTCTTTTTAGGAAAAGTATCATTTTTAACTAAATTGTCTTTTTTAGTTATTTTTTCTATCTTTTTTAACTTTTCCTTGGTACTTTTTGGAACAACTATTGTTTTTGTATTTAAATAATTGGATGGGTTTTCAAAGATATCTGATATTACTTTATCACTTTCTTTGTTTTGATTAATATCTTTTAACACATCTTCAACTTTGTCTTCTAATGTTTTATTATCTTTTTCAGTTTCTTCTTTCTTTTTTTGTGTAGAATTTTTTAATTTGTTTTTATTTTCTTTTGTAATATTCACTTTTCTCTTTGATGAGCTTTTTTTATTTGTTTGCTTAGGAGCTTTTCTTTCTGGTACTATTACTTCTTCATTGTTCTTTGTTTTTGTCTTTCTTTCTTCTACAACGATTGCTTCCTTTTTTGGGGGTGTTTTTTTCTTTTTTGTTGAAATTGTAGAAGCTTTTTTTATTTTTTCTACTTCTGCTTTTTTTAATATTGTTGTGTTTTCTAATTCTTTTTTTTCTTTTAATAGTTGATCCAATTGTTTATTAATTTTTTTTACGGCATTTCTAGAAGTTTTTTTAGTCATCTTACTCACCCCTTATATGCGTTTTTATTATATCAAAAAAATTAAAATTATCAAGTAATTTAACAAAGAAAAAGAGATTTTCTCTTTTTTTAATAATTAGTTCCTCCCCATTCTACTGCTGTGAAGCCTTTTCTTTTAAACCTTGTTAATTTTTCTTCTTTTATATTTACTTTTTCTTCCACTTTTTTTACATGGATCACTACTCTTAGTAGGGAATCTGGATTAGGAGTAATATTTATTTTATTAACTTTTTCTCTTTCTTCTGTTAGTTCAAAATAAATTAAGTTTTTTTCATTTTTCTCTATTATAGGTAACCAGTACATAATAAATTCATTTTTTTCTTTTTTGTTTAATCCTATCATGTCTAATTTTTCTTCTAAGAAATCAATTGCTTCATGCTTTTCAACATAAAATCCTTCTTTAAAGTCTGTTTTATGTACTTGTTTCTCATCCCAGTAAAGTCCATAATAGTATTTACCATCTTTGTCATATAAATCTCCATTTTTACAGGCTTTTACATTCCATTCTCCAATGAATTTAGGATAAGTTGTTTCTAAATATTCTGGATGAGAAAATGTTACTTTTACATTTGTGGTTTTTTGAGGGTATAAATATAAAATTGGCTTTGCTATTCCGCCGCATGAGCTTGACTTTATTTTGCCTTTGTTACTTGAAGGGTCGTAAATAACTTCTAGACATTCCGTTTCGTTATCATCAACTTCTTTCTTGGGATTGTCAAATTGAAATAAAGCTCCATCATTATAAGATAATCCATAATTAATACTTCCTAACTCAACTTCTTTATAATTATATAGTTCTTTTCCTTTTATAGATATTATTTTTAATTCAGTATTATCTTGAACTAATATATATTTACCATCTACTGCCCAATAAATTTTATCATATTTATCTTTTAATAATTCCTCTCCATAATGGTCAAATATATGACCATCTCCAAATTCATCAATTGTCCATAAATATTTGCCACTATGTAACATTGTCTTATAGTCTAATGGTAAAAGTTCTTTATTATCTCTATAGTTTAATATACCATAATTTGCTTTAGAATAGTCGTAATTATGATTTTCTACTGCTATAACGCCATCTTCTAAGGCATTAATACAAGTTACTGGTCCACTTGTTCCCATATATAATCTTGGTGATATATTATCATATTTATGTGATACTACTCTTTCATTTGTCTTAATATTATAAATTCCCCATTTATCATTGACTTGAATTGCTATAAAAGATGAATCATATTTATCATCATATTGTATTGGTAGAATTGCTTGATAATTTAATCCATCTAATACTTTTTCTTTCGTCTTGAAATTTATCATATGAACAAGATATTCATTATCATAATATAATACAAATGGAGAATCTTTTTCACTTAACAAAGTTAAGTTTTGATAAGCTCCTTCTATATTAAAGCCATAAGTTTCATAGTCATCTTTCTTAGATGGTTCCTTTAATGTAGCTTTTCCATTTTCTTTTGATACATATACTTTTATATCGTCTTCATTTATTATTGGTGTTTCTTTTTTCTCTTGTTTTTTCCCATAAGAATAACTTGTTTTTTTATTATCAATTTGACATTTATTTAGGTAAATATTTCCATCTTCATATATTTCATGCTCTTTACACTCTACTTTATATTTGTAATCAATTAATTTTTCTGCATCTTCAAATTCTAATAATACGTTTTGCTTATCGTAATATACAGCAATTATCCCTTTTAAAGCATCTCCATAACCATTAATTATTTTTTCTTGTTTTTCTTTTGTTAATTCTTTTGTTTTACTCTTTGTTTTTATTGTTTTATTATGATTCATTATTACACATAGAATTATAATTAAGATAATTAATAATATAATCACAAGTATTATTATTTTTTTCTTCTTATTATTCGTTTTTATTTTGTTTTTTTCTTTATTAGAATCCTTTTCCTGTTTCTCTATTATTTTTGTATCTTCTTTTTGTTCTTTTATATCAATTTCATTTATTGTTAAACCTTCTTTAGTATCTTCTATATCATCAATGCTATCTATCTTTTTTGTTTCATTTTCTTTTTCTTCTTCTTTTTCTTCCTTTTCTTCTTCTAATTCTATATTTCTTATACTTTCAATTTGTTCATCAATTTTTTCTATAGGACTTTTTTCTTTGTCAGACACTTCTATTCACCTCTATTATGATAAGTATAGCAAAAAAAGTCTTTTATTTCTATTTTTCTTTTTTTTATTAATTTTGTTTAACATATTTTTACATATATTCAAAAAAACTAAGAAAATAAATATGTCATTTATTTATATAAAAATAACCATTTTAAAAGCTAAAAATTATATTAGTTAAAGAACTAAAAGTACTTAAAAAGAGTGTCAAAAATTGACACTCTTATCGTAATTCATTTGATTAGTTTTTGGTCCAACCACACTACTTAACAAAGAACCTAAACTAACTATATAGTTTCTTGCCGGTTCCTTATTTAGCTGCATTTATTTGGGCAGCTACTTCTTCTGCAAAGTTTTCTTGTTTCTTTTCTATTCCTTCTCCTACTTGATAACGGACCATAGAAATAACTTCTCCGCCATTTTGTTTTACGTATTTTTCAACTGTCATAGATGAGTCTTTAATAAAATCTTGTTCTACTAAACAATTTTCTTTAAAGAATTTAGAAAGTTTACCAGTAGCCATTTTATCTAAAATCTCTTCTGATTTACTAGCATTCTTTTCATCATTTTTCATTTCTGCTTTAATCATTTCTTTTTCATGTTCAACAATATCTTCTGGTACTTGATCACGATTTACGGCAATTGGGTTCATTGCAGCAGCTTGCATAGCAACATCTCTAGCAACGTCTCTAGCATTATCTGTATCACTTAATCCTTTTATAGTAACAATAGCTGTTATTCTTCCACCCATATGAGAATAAATTCCAAATGTTTCATCTTCATTTTTTGTTACTCTCATAAAACGTCTAAAACTAATTTTTTCTCCGATAGTTGCTGTTTCTTCAATGATTCTTTCATTTACTGTTTTACCATCTTTTAATTTAACTTCATTTGCTTCTTCAGTGTTTTTACATTTTGCAAACATTAAAGCTTCTCTCAATTCTTTCACTAATTCCTGGAATTTTTCATTTTTTGTAACGAAATCTGTTTCACAATTAACTTCGAAAATAATTGCTTCATTATCATTAGCTGCTGCTTCTGTAATTCCTTCAGCAGCAATTCTTGATTCTTTTTTAGCTGCCTTAGCAATTCCTTTTTCTCTTAACCAATCAATTGCACTATCCATATTTCCATCGCATGCTTCAAGAGCTCTTTTACAGTCCATCATTCCTGCACCAGTTTTTTCTCTTAATTCTTTTACATCACTTGCTTTAAGCATTTTTACTCCTCCATTTCATTTATTTCACAATAAAGGAAGTGAATCATCGCTTCCTTGTAAGTTTCTATTTTGTTAAAGCTTCAATTATTTCTGCTTTCTTCATAGAAGAATATCCTTTTACTCCAGCTTCTTTTGCTTTTGCTTTTAAATCTGCTAAACTTAATTCTTCTAAGTTTGAATCATTTGACTCATTTTTTTCTTCTTTAACTTCTTCTAATTCTTTTTTTTCTTCCTTTTTTTCACTTACTTCAGAAACTTTTTTGCTTTCTTTATTTTCTGTTTTTTCATTATGACGATTTTCTTTATCTTCTCTCTTATCAGATTTATTACGATCTTCTTCAGTTACAAAATCAAGAACTTCGTTTCCATTTACTTCAGCAATTGCATTTGTAAGTACTCCAATAAGTAGTTTTACTGAACGTACTGCATCATCATTTCCTGGAATTACATAATCAACCATATCTGGGTCACAATTTGTATCTACAATTCCAAATACTGGTATTCCTAAAATACGAGCTTCTTTAATTGCTATTTCTTCTTTACGTGGATCTACAATTACTAATGCTTGAGGCATTTTTTTCATTTCACGAATTCCACGTAAATTTTTGTTTAATTTTTCATATTCTTTTCTTAATCCAATTACTTCTTTTTTTGGTAAGGCATCAAATGTTCCATCTGACTCCATAGTTTCAATTTCTTCCATTCTTCTAATTCTAGAACGAATTGTTTTGAAATTTGTTAGTGTTCCCCCTAGCCATCTTTCATTTACAAAGAACATGTTTGTACGACTTGCAGATTCTTCTGCTGCTTCTTGAGCTTGTTTTTTTGTACCTACAAATAATACTTTTCCTTCTTTTTGAGCAATTTCTTTCATTGCTTCATATGCTTCTTCTAATTTTTTTACTGTTTTTTGTAAATCGATGATGTATATATCATCACGTGTTGTGAAGATATATTCCTTCATTTTAGGATTCCATCTTCTTTTTTGGTGTCCAAATTGCACACCTGCTTCTAATAAATAATTCATTGATACAACAGTCATTTTATTTTCTCCTTTTTTCGTTAATTTCTTCTATTAGTTTCTAAACTTTATCACCTATTAGGCACTAGACAAAGTAATCCACTAATATGTTTATTTTTTTATTTATTTAATGCTTCTACTATTTCTGCTTTTTTCATTCCAGTTACATCTATTTTTTTCTTTTTAGCAATTTCTTTTAATTCTGCAACTGTCATTTTTGAGTAATCAGTATTTTCTTTTACTTTTTTTGTTTCTTTTTTTGTTTCTTTTTTTGTTTCTTTTTCAGTCTTAGTTACTTTTTTTGTTTCTTTACTTGCACCTACTGTAACTTCTTCATTCACTTCTTTTATCTCAGGTTTAATCTTTCCCGCTTTTCCATCTTTAGCAGTCTTTACTAGTTCTGAAAATGCTTTAGGATCATTTATTGCGATTTCAGATAACATTTTACGATTAATTTCAACTCCAGCTTTTGTTAATCCCTCAATAAATCTTGAATAAGAAATATCATTTTGTCTACATGCTGCATTGATTCTCGTAATCCATAATTTTCTAAAATCTCTTTTCTTTTGTTTTCTATCACGAAAAGCATATTGTCCTGAATGCATAAGTTGCTCTTTGGCAGTTTTATATAATCTATGTTTACTTCCAAAGTATCCTTTAGCTTGTTTTAAAACTTTTTTATGACGAGCTTTTGTAACTGCTCCATTTTTTACTCTTGCCATTTTATTTGTCCTCCTTCTATTATGATTAGATTATGTTCTTTAATCTATTTTGATCAGCCTTGCTTAGGTTAGATCCCTTTCTGCATCCTCTATTAAAGCTTGCACTTTTAGAACCAGTGTTATGTCTGCTTCCTGGTTTTCCAATAACATAATCATTTTTACGTTTTTTTACTGTTTTCGCTGTCCCTTTATGTGTTTTTAATTTTGGCATATTTATTTCCTCCTATATTAATTTTTGTCTTTTTTTGGAATTAATAACATAGTCATCACTCTTCCATCCAATTTAGGATTTTGTTCTATATCTGCATATTCTACTACTCTATCGGCAAAACGTTCTAGAACTTCTTTACCTAACTCGGTATGAGCCATCTGACGGCCTTTGAATCGAATTGTTAATTTAATTCTATCTCCTTTTTGAAGATACTTTGTTGCATTTCTTAACTTCGTTTCAAAGTCTCCTACATCAATAACAGGTGATAAACGATACTCTTTTAACTCTGAAGTATTTGCTTTTTGTTTTTTTAAAGCTTCCTTTGCCTTTTTTTGTTTTTCATAACGGAATTTATTATAATCCATTACTTTGCAAACTGGTGGATTAGCATTTGGACTAATTAATACTAAATCAAGTGCTGCATAAGTTGCTAAAGTTCTTGCATCTTGAATTGTTTTTACTCCAACTTGTTCACCATTTGGACCAATTACCAATACTTCAGGTACTTTTATTTGGTCATTAATCAACATGTTATTATTATTCTTTGCGATACCTAACACCTCCATATAATAAGAAAAGCAGATATAAACATTTATATCCACTAAAAAACCTAAATAAATATTTTTATATTTTATATTCATCTTTATGGCTCTTTACCTATTGCTACTCACAATCAGGTGGATATAAATCTCTTTCCTTTTTTCTTTGACTAGTAATATTTTATGCATTTTATATTGATTTGTCAACTATTATTTTGTTTTTTTTTGGCAGTTACTGTATTACTATTAAAAATATTATTAAAAGTTAAAGACTTTTTTTCATTTTTATTGTAAACTTAATTAGGTGAATAAAATGGAAAAAAGAAAAACAAAAAAAGAAATTGTGCAAATGTTATTAAAAAATAATACGTTAGAGGCACAAGATGAAGAAGAATTATTAGATTTATTAGTTGACCAACCTATTAGTATTGATGTTGACAAACAAGAGGAAGCTAAAATGACCCGTGGGGACAGAATAGCTGATAAAGTCAGTGAAATTGCTGGTTCTTGGGGCTTTATCTTAGGGTTCTCATTATTTTTATTATTTTGGGTTATATTAAATGCTGTTATTTTATCAAATGGAAAAGAAATTGATCCATATCCTTTCATTTTATTAAATCTTCTTTTATCTTGTATAGCTGCATTACAAGCTCCAATCATTATGATGAGTCAAAATAGACAAGCTGCTAAAGATAGCCTAAGAAACCAAAATGATTATCGAACTGATTTAAAGAGTGAATTAATATTAGAATCTTTGCATGATAAAATGGAGCTAGTTTTAAAAAATCAAAAGAAAATATTAAAATATTTTGAACAAGACTCTAATGAAAAAGAGTAATTTTTTATCATTAATAACATTTGTTGATTTGAAGAGTAATTCATTTGTGAATGATGTTACTCTTCTTTTTTATTACCTTATTACATAATTCGTGGAATTTTGTTGTGAAGTATTCAAAACTCTCTATTTCATCTTCATCATAACCATTAAAAAGATTCATTATAGGGGCTATCATACTTGAAGATAATAAAATAATCATTTGATTAAATATTAATTCGTTTCTTCTATTTTTCTTTAATTCTAACTGTTTACAGTAATAATTATTCGAATTCTCTCTGTCACTAAAAAGTGAAAATACCGTATGGTAAACTAGTTTTACTAGAAAATCTAAATATTCTTCTCCTTCCATATCGCCAAAAATTTCATCAAATTCTTTTTTACTTAGCAATTTTCCTTTTCTTTCTCTTTTTGTCTGCTCAATAAGTAATTTAAGGGCAACATTTTCCGTAATATGTACTTCTTTTAGGTTGTTATTGATTGCCTCTTCTCTTAATTGTTCCAAATCTACATGATAATCTAATAAGCTACTAGCAAATCTTAGCATTGATTCTTCTGGATTTGAAAAAAAGCATGCTAAAGCTCTACTGCCCGCATCTTCACTTTTATATAATTTTTGAATAATATTGTAATTTTTTAATCTTTTTCTATTATATTCTATTCTATCATATTTCATATTTCCCTCCACAGTTGCTTTATAGTATAATGTTTTTTTAATATTATTCAATAATTAATAATACAATTCAAATTATCATTAAAAAAGATAATCTATTGTTATTCAAGATTATCTAATACACTTTCCGTTACAGCACGTGCTTTTTTTTGCATGTCACTTGCCATTTTTTTTAATTTTGGTTTTTTTTCTTTAATAGCTGAATCTACTAAACTATTAGCTTGTTCTAAGATGTTTTCAGCTTTTTCTTTTGCTTTATCAAAATTTTTTTCTTTATCTAAATCATTTATTTCTTCTTCTAATTTTTTTATAGTTTTTTTAAATTCTTTATCAACTCCTTCTATTATTTTCATCATATCTTCTCTCATTTCTTTTCCGCATTTTGGAGAAATCATCATTCCAATTATACTTCCTATTATTGTTCCACATAGAAACCATTCACAATCTTTTTTACATATATTCATCATAATATCATCCTTTCTTTTTCTTTATTAGTATTCCCATTTTTTTTATAATTAAACAAAAAAATAGGAAACCCTATTTTTTACATTCTTCAATAAAGAAATCTATAATTTTTCTTGAATTATCATCAAAATCATAGCTAATTTCAGGATGCCATTGTATTCCTATAATAAATTTTTTATTGGGTACTTCTATCGATTCAAAAATACCATCTGAAGACCTTGAACTTATTTTTAGATTGCTATTTTCTATTATATGATAATTATGAAAACTATTTACCATTATTTCATCTTTTTGTAATATTTTATATAGAATTGAATCTTTTTCTATTTTTACTTTATGGGTAAGAACATCATATTTTTCTTGACAATGGTTTATTGTAGTTTTATTTTTTTCTACATAAAAACTTTTTTTATAAGAACTGATTAATTGCATTCCTAAACATATTCCAAGGGTTGGAATATCCTTTTCTATACATTTATCTCTTAAATATTCATCACATTTAGATATTTTATAACCACCTGGAAATAATACCCCATCTACCATTTCTAAATATTTGTCTAATTCTTTTTTTTCTTCTTCTGTTAAATCATTATATTCTCTATATTTTGTTTCATTATAAAAAATATCTTGATTAGCAACAATTGGAATGATTATTCCTCCTGCTTTTTGAATGGTTCTTCTTAATCTTTCTTCTAAATATTGAACATTTCTATCATCTGATAATGATGCAAATCTTAGAGGTATTCCAATTTTAACCATTTTATACCTTCTTTCTAATCTAATATTTCTATTTCATATTTCTTACTTTTATTATCTTTTTTGTTATCTTTTTCTTCTTTTTTATTTTCTTTTTGTTCTTTACTATTTTTCCTTTTTGAAGTTATTTTTTCTTTTTCTATTATTTCTTCTTTTTTATTATCTTTTTCTTCTTTACTCTTTTTCTTTTTTGATGTTGTTTCTTCTTTTTTATCTACTTCGTTTTTTATATTATTTTCTTCTTTATTTAATTTTTTAATATAAATATAGGTTTCTTCCTCATTATTTATCATAAATGTGCATTTATCATTTTCTTTTTTATAAAAAATTGGATTATTATTTTTTTCTTGTATATCAACTAAATCCTCCATATTTTTGAAATTAATGGTAACTTCATTATTATCATATGTTGGAAGATTTTTTGTTTTCTTAAGAATAGTTTTATATTTATTTAATATCTCATCTAATTCTTTATAATAACTGTTGGTGGGATTTCCAGCTCTTTTTATGAAAACTATTCCAATAATAAACACTATTACCGAAAGTAGAAAGAGACTAAAAGAATATTCTACATATCCACATGCTAGAATATAAAAGCTTAAAACTATTAAAAGTGTAGAACATACTATTATTGTCCATCCTATTTTATCTTTCATAATACTCACGTATAATCAATCTTATAGAAATATTAATTAATTCCCTATTGATTGATCCCT
>CAMVAN010000014.1 GCA_947165475.1 uncultured Caryophanales bacterium
GAAAGTTAAAAGAATATGAAGATTCAAAAGAACCTCCTATTACATCTATTGGAGCATTAAAAGAAGATGATAATAGAAAGTTAAAAGAATACAAAGAAAAAACAGAAAAAAAAGAAAAAGAAACAAAGGAAGATGTTTCTGGTGATACAGGTAGTGATGGAAATGATTATGGTTCTTCTAGCGGACATGATTCTTCTTCTGGAGGTCATAGTTCTTCTTCAAGAAGTGGAGGCTCATCAGGTAAATCTTCTAAATCTCACGAGTCTTCTAAAAAAGAGTCTGTTGGATTAAAATTTATTTCTAATACACAAAAAGATATTGATAATGAAAATACGGTTGAAGGCGTTGCTCTTTCTGATATAAAAAAATCTTATAGTGAAATTAAAGATGATGAAAATCTTAAAATTGTTTCAGATATTCCTGATAATGAAAAATTTGTTACAGAGACAGAAGAGTTTGAAAAGTTGGCAAATAAAGCTTTAGATTCTGTTAAAAATGATTTATCACAAGATAAAAATATTGATACTACTACATCTACGGGTTCATCTGATTCACAAATTTCTAATAGTTCAGTTTCATCTGATTCACAAATTTCTAATAGTTCAGTTTCATCTGATTCAGAATCTGTTTCTGTTATAACTCAATCTTCTAATTCAGAATCTGTTCCTGTTATAACTCAATCTTCTAATGTTTTAGAAAGTCCTTCTAATAATGATGTGGATATGATGGAAGATATTTATTCTACTCCAGTTTATGAAAGTATTCCTAATACTGGTATTGGAGATAAAGAAATATCTACTAATTATTCTATTCCTGTTATAGCAGGAGTTATAGGTGGTGCTGGAATAGGTTTAGGTTTGCGTGAGAAAATGAAGGATGATGATGAAAAAAAGAAGTCTACAATTGAAGAAAATAATAATTAAAAGAGAAAGATTGGTAAATTATCTTTCTCTTTTTAATAATCTATTTTCATAGATTCTTTTATTTTTTTCATGGTTTCTTTAGCTTTTTCTCTAGCTTGTTTCGTTCCATTTTCTAGAACTTTTTTTACCTCTTCAGGATGCTCATCATAATATTTTCTTTTTTCTTGTATTGGTTTAAGGAATGTATTCATGGCTTCAATTAATTCTTTTTTACATTGTACACATCCTCTTTCTCCTTTTTTGCATTCTTCACATATCTTTTTGTTATTATCTTCATTATTAACTAATTTGTGATAATAGTAGACCATACATATTTCTGGATTTGCTTTATCATCTTTTTTTATTTTATTTGGATCAGTAATTGCTTTCATTATTTTATCATGAATTGTTTTTTCATCGTCTACTAAATATATGGCGTTTCCTAAGCTTTTTCCCATTTTATCGTTTCCATCTAATCCTTTTATTCTAGGAGTTTTGCTTAATAATTGTTCTGGCTCTTTTAGTATATTACCATAGATTGAATTGAATTTTCTTACTATTTCTCTACATTGTTCTAGTAGAGGAAGTTGATCATCTCCTACGGGAACGATTTCTCCTTCGAAGCATGTTATATCTGCTGCTTGTGATACTGGATATCCTAAGAATCCATATGTTATTGATTCTCCATTATTTCCAAATAATTCTTTTTTTTGAGATATTTCTGTTTTTACTGTAGGGTTTCTTTGTAGTCTTGATACTGTAACTAAATTACTATAAAAAACTGTTAATTCTGCAATTTCAGGTATTTTAGATTGTATAAAAAAATGAATATTTTTGGGATCCAATCCTATTGCGATTAAATCTTTTGTTATTTCATATACATTTGTTCTTACTTTTTCGGGATTATCAAAATTATCTGTTAGAGCCTGTACGTCAGCAATTTCTAAATAAAAGTCATATTTTTCTTGATTTTCTCGCCATGTTTTTCCTGCTCCAAAATAATGTCCTAGATGAAGATTACCTGTTGGTCTAATTCCTGTTAAAATTGTTTTCATAATTCCCTCCTCTTAATAGATTTTATCATATAGAAAATATTATTGTAAATAAATTTTATTATGTGTATTATTAATTATTTTATTAGTATATTTACTATTTCTGGATAATATAATAATATAAATCCAAATAAGATTCCACAAAAAGCTCCTATTAAGTGTCCATCATGGTATATAGTTTTATTTCCTTCTGTTATACTGTTTTTTACTTCACTTAGAATATAGAAAATTAATATTAATATTAATGTTACTGGTATTTTTCCTTCTGTTATATTTGAAAACGAAGATAATACAATTAACATATAAACATTACCACTTGCTCCAGTAATTCGATAATTATTAAAAATTATATTAAATAATGAAATAAAAAGAGATGTAATTAAAAACATGATTATTAGTAGGTAACTTCCATATTTTTCTTCTATCATTGGTCCGATTAGTAGTATAAATAAAAAATTATGCATAAAGTGGTTATAGTCTTGATGACCTATACAATGAGTAAATAATCTAATATATGTTAATGGATTTAAGGGAGAGCTTCTATAATTTGAAAAAAGCAATTTATTTGTTTTTCCTCTTGTAATGGTATTTAGAATACCCGCAATTAAAGATATTATAAGATATGTTAATATTACTGGTGAATTATAATCTAATTTTATATTCTCTAAAAATGTATTAATATTCATTTTTATACTCCTTTATTATATTATACTAAATAATCTTTTTTAGTAAATATATTTATGTTATACTTCTAATAGGAGAATAATTATGTTTAATGTTGGAATATTATTATTAAGGAGGAAATTTAATTGGATGAATTAAAAAATAAAATAATAAATATTTTACAGAAGAGAAAGGAAAAAGTTGTACTAGATTTATATTTAAGAGATTATGATTGTTCTAATTATTATTTTGCTATTGTATATAATTCTAAGATTGAAAAATTTAAAGTATTAATGGTTCCTTTAGATGCTATTGATGATAGTAAGTATTTAGAAGAGTATTTTTGTTATCAGTTTATTTTTGTAAAAACAGTAGAGAATATTATGAAAGAGATTCATGATAATGAAGATATTATTGAGAGAGAGAATATTAATTATCAATCTACTTTGGATTCTTATTATATTGAGATTAATACGCATCTAGCTTCTAAGGACTATTGTTTTAAGTTTTCTCAGTATATTCCAACAACATTGCCTTTTTTCTTTAATATAATGGTTTTATTATTTGAACATTTGCCTAATATTGTTAGTGAATTATGCAATAAGATATTATATCTATTTCAAAATCCAAATGATGCAATTAGATATAATGGTAGTTATAGTTTTAATTTATATAAAGATTCTTTTTTAGTTTTGTTTACAGAAAAAATTGTTAATAATTGTAAATACTTATTAAAAGATGTTTCTTTTTTAGAAAGAGTTGGTAATAAGTATTATGCTGTTATTAATAATGAATGGGTTTGTATTCATTATATAGATTCATTAAATAAAATGAATATTTATAGTGGACAATATCCTGTATTAGGGGAAGAAATATTTATTGTTTTACAAGCAATTATAAAGGAGAAGTTTCATTCTTTTTATCATTTATCTATTTTAGATGAAGATGAAGTCTATTTATGTTATGGTTTTTCTAATGGTAATTTTTTAGTAGTTTCATCATTAAAAAGAACTATTTCTATTAGAGATTACTCTTATAATAACATTTCTTTATCTGATTACGATGAGGTATTAATTAAAAAAATAGAAGAATATCTATCTGAAAGATATGAGGATTTTAAAGTTAAAGAAATTTTACAATCTATTTTGGATGAGTAATATTTCTTTTTTTATTGTTGTAATAAATTATTATTTAAGATAGAATAAATGATAATTTATGGAGGTACTATTATGAGTTTAATTCAACATAATATAGAAAAGGAAGAAAGATTAATAGAATTATTAGGATATAGCTTAGTTGGTCCTTCTGCTTCTAATACGTGGTTAATTTTAGATGAGAATCAAAATCAAGTAGGATTTATTAAGTATAAAAAATTATATAATGGTAACAAGAAAAAGGGATATACCAAAATATTTGGTTATCATACATTACTTGATAGTAATAATATTTATTGGGATTATACTCGGTCAATAAATGATATAAATGGAAATATTCTTGATATAGATGGTTATTATGAATTTGATATAAAAAGAGATAATCAAGAAAATGATTATGTACATATTAATATAAGTGCTTTCCTTCCTTCAATATCTATTAAGAGTATGGAATATGGTTATATGAATTTTAAAGTAGATTATAAAAATGAACTTTATTTGAATTATAAAAGTAAAACAGATAAGTTTAATTTTGAAGAAGTGTTGATTTATAGGAATATTGAGAATGACTCTTATTATGATAATAAATACATCTATCAGATAAGATGCTGCAAAAGGGATAGAGAGCTATATTGTGATAGTTCTAAAGGTGTAGTGACGCGTGAAATAAGTGGAATTCAAGATAGGTATTGTGATAATAAATTAAAAATTGAAGAAAATACATGGGTTTTCGGACATTTAAGAACTCATAAAGAAAATGATTATTATGGTACAGTTCATGAGATGGCGGTTAAGCATCAGTATGGGATAGATAGTTTTAGTCATTTTAGATATTTAATTAATCAGATTATTCCTTTTAAGGAAGAAGTTCTTTCTACAATTCTTAGTGATGAAATTATGAAAAACTTATCAATATTCTTTCCTGAATATGAAGAAGAATTGGTAGAGGAAGCACCTCAAAAAAAATTAACAAATAGTAATAATTAGTAATTGTTAGATTACTAATTATTTTTTTGGCACTCGATATTGACAACTGCTAAAAATAGTGGTATATAATATTTTGTGAGGAGATGATTTTATGGCAAAAAAACAATTTCAGTCAGAATCAAAAAGATTATTAGATTTAATGATTAACTCTATTTATACAAATAAAGATATTTTTCTAAGAGAATTAATTAGTAATTCTAGTGATGCTTTAGATAAATTATATTATAGGAGTTTAACAGATAAGAAAATTAAAGTTAAGAAAGAAAATTTAGAGATTAATTTATCTTTTGATAAAGATAGTCGTACTTTTATTATTGAAGATAATGGTTGTGGTATGACTAAGGAAGAATTAGAAGATAATTTAGGTACTATTGCGAAGAGTGGTTCATTATCTTTTAAAGAGAATATGAGCAAGGATGAAAAAATTGATATTATTGGTCAATTTGGTGTAGGATTCTATTCTGCTTTTATGGTTAGTGATAAGATTAGTGTTTTATCTCGTAGTGTAGACTCTAATGAAGCTTATTTATGGGAAAGTGAAGGGGTAGATGGTTATACTATTAAGAAGAGTGAAAAAGAGGATCATGGTACAAAAATTACTCTTCATATTAAGGAAAATAATGATGAATTTCAATTTGATAAATATTTAGATGAATATGAAATAAAACAACTAGTTAAGAAATATTCTGATTATATTAGTTTTCCTATTAAAATGGAATGTATTCATCATGAGTTAAAGGATAAAGAAAAACATGAATATGAAGATATTAAAGAGATTGAAACATTAAATAGTATGGTTCCTATATGGAAGAAAGCTAAATCTGATGTTAAAGATGAAGATTATGAGAACTTTTATATGGATAAATTTAGTGATTATGATAAACCTTTAAAAGTAATTCAATCATCTGTTGAAGGTATGACTTCTTATAAATCATTATTATTTATTCCCAGTCATGCTCCATATGATTACTATACTCAAGAATATGAAAAAGGGCTTGCTTTATATTCTAATGGGGTTCTTATTATGGATAAATGTTCTGATTTATTACCTGATTATTTTAGTTTTGTAAAAGGTATTGTTGATTCAGAAGATTTAAGTTTAAATATTTCTCGTGAGTTATTACAAGAATCTCAAAGCTTAAAATTAATTGCTAAAAATATTGAGAGTAAGATTCGTAAAGAATTAGAAAAAATGTTAAAGGATGATAGAGATAAGTATATTTCTTTCTTTAAAACGTTTGGAGTTCAATTAAAATATGGTGTTTATAATAACTTTGGACAAGATAAAGATAAATTAAAAGATTTAGTAATGTTTTATTCTAGTAAACATGAACGTCTTATTACATTAAGTGAATATGTAGCAGAAATGAAGGAAGATCAAGAAGCTATTTATTATGCATCTGGTGCATCTATTACTAAAATTCATTCATTGCCACAAGTAGAACAAGTTCGTGATAAAGATTATGATATTTTATATTTAACAGATTATGTTGATGAATTTTGTATTACTGCTTTACAAGAGTATGAGAAGAAGAAATTTATTAATGTAAGTGATAATAATTTGGACTTAGAGAGTGAAGAAGAAAAAGAAGAGATCAAAAAGACTAATGAAGATTATCAAGACTTATTAAAAGATATGAAAGAAGCTATTGGAGAAGATATTAGTGAAGTTAAGTTTAGTAATAAATTAAAAACTCATCCTGTATGTTTAACAACTAAAGGTGATGTTTCAATTGAGATGCAAAAAGTATTTGACGCTATGCCTAATGAAATGGGAATTAAAGCCGAGAAAATATTGGAGATTAACGAAAAGCACGCTATAAGTGATAAGTTAAAAAAACTTTATAAGAAAGATAAAGATGAGTTTAATAAATATACAAAAATATTATATAGTGAAGCACGTATGATTGCTGGACTTCCTATCGATGATCCTACTGAGATATCTAAATTAATTTGTGAAGTTCTTGCTAAATAGAAATGGTTTTCCATTTCTTTTTTTACTGTAAAGTTTTTTGCTTTTTATTATCTATATTAAAAAAAATCTTTTTCTATTATATAATTATATAAGATAGGGAGTGATAGTATGTCAGTTTTAACAAAAAATGAACTTTTATTGATGGATGAGTATTTTAGAGTATTAAATTATTTAAGTGTTGCTCAATTATATTTGTTGGATAATCCTTTACTTAGAAGACCGCTTACTATGAGTGATATTAAGCCTAATGTTGTTGGTCATTTTGGAACAACTCCTGGGCAAAATTTTATTTATATGCATTTAAATCGTATAATAAAGAAATATCATTTAAATATGATTTATATTTCTGGTCCTGGTCATGGTGGACAGGCTATGGTTGCGAATAACTATTTAGAGGGAGTTTATTCAAAATTTTATCCTAATATTACGGAGGATTTAGAGGGCCTAAAAAAGTTATGCAAGCAGTTTTCTTTTCCCGGAGGAATTTCTTCTCATGTTGCTCCTGAAACACCTGGTTCTATTCATGAGGGTGGTGAATTAGGATATAGTTTGGCTCATGCTGCGGGGGCTGTTTTAGATAATAAGGATTTGATAGTAGCTTGTGTCGTTGGAGATGGAGAAGCTGAGACTGGTCCTCTTGCAACTAGTTGGCATATTAATAAATTTTTAAATAAAAAAACAGATGGAGTAGTTTTACCAATTCTTCATCGTAATGGTTATAAAATATCTAATCCAACTATTTTTGGAAGAATGAGTAATAGTGAAATGGAAGATTTCTTTTATGGATATGGATGGAAGCCTTTCTTTGTTTCTGGAAGTGACCCTATAAAAATGCATGAAGAGATGGCAAAGACTTTAGAAAAAGTATTGAAAGAAATAGAAAAAGTAAGGTTAAAAGGTACTGGAAATTATCCAGTGATTGTTCTTACTACTCCGAAAGGATGGATGGGGCCAAAAGAAGTTGAAGATAAGAAGATAGAGGGGTCTTTTCGTTCTCATCAAGTTCCTATTATAGTGAATGAGAATCATCCTGAAAATTTACCTTTGCTAGAAAAATGGTTGAAAAGTTATCATATAGATTCTTCTTTTGATAGTAAGGGTAAATTACGCGCTGATCTTAGAAGTTTAAATCCAACTATATCTAAATGTATGGGATATAGTAATTATGCTAATGGTGGATTATTACTTAAAGATTTAATTGTACCTGATTGGCAAGATTATGCTTTGGATATTAAGAAACCAGGTTCTATTATTTCACAAGATACTATGAATTTAGGATTTATGATAAGAGATGTGTTTAAACTAAATCATTCTAATAAAAATTTTCGTATTTTTGGTCCAGATGAAGCTTTGTCTAATCGTTTTAATCATGTTTTTGAATATGAAAAGAGAACATGGAATTATAAGATGTTTCGTAATGATGAGTTTTTAGCTAACGATGGTAGAGTAATGGACTCTTATCTTTCAGAGCATTTATGTGAGGGAATGCTTGAGGGGTATTTATTGACTGGTAGACATGGTTTTATTCATAGTTATGAAGCTTTTATTCGAATTGTAGATTCTATGGCTAGTCAGCATGCTAAATGGTTGAAAGTTTGTAATCAAATATCTTGGAGAATGCCAATTGCGTCTTTGAATTTCTTATTAGTTAGTCATGTTTTTCAACAGGACCATAATGGTTATACTCATCAAGATCCTGGATTCTTGAATCATTTGGTTACTAAGAAAGCTGATGTTGTTAGAATGTATTTACCACCTGATACGAACTGTTTGCTTTCTTGTTTTGATCATTGTATTCGTTCTAAAAATTATGTTAATGTTATTATTGCCTCTAAACATCCTAGACCACAATGGCTTACAAAGTCTCAAGCAAAAATTCATTGCAAAAAAGGTCTTAGTGTTTGGAAATTTGCTAGTAATGATATGGGAGAACCGGATGTTGTTTTAGCATGTGCTGGAGAAACACCTACTTTAGAGGTATTAGCTGCTGTGGATATTTTAAGAAACAGTGTAAAGGGAATAAAGATTCGTGTTGTAAATATTGTTGATTTAATGAAATTACAGTCTCCAGATACTCATCCTCATGGAATGAGTGATGAAGAGTATGATGATATTTTTACAAAGAATAAACCGATTATTTTTAATTTTCATGGATATCCATCTTTAATTCATCAGTTAACTTATAAAAGAGTAAATCGAAATCTTCATGTTCATGGTTATAAAGAAGAGGGAACTATTACAACTACTTTTGATATTCGTGTTCAAAATGAAATTGATCGTTTCCATTTAGTAGAAGCTGTATTAAAAGAAATTCCAAGATATAGGAATAATTCTAAGCCTTTAATTGATTGGTGTCATGATATGTTAAAAAAACATAAAGATTATATTTCAGAATATGGTATAGATATGCCATATGTAAGAGATTGGGTTTGGAAAGGCTTTGATAATTAAATATGGAAAGACTTTCATTTGATGAAAAATTATCTGAAATAAGGAAATATTATGTAGAAAATCCCCAACAAGTTGATCATGAAGTGTCGGTTTGTTTATATAATATTAAAAATCTAAGTTTAGAGAAAAAAAGTCTTTTATCTGATATTTCTTATGATATTTTAATCTTCTGTTTTTTATCAATTATTATAGCTTGTATAGGTTTTCTTCATCTTTCTAATATTTGGGTTTATATATTTGGTTTAATATTTTTTATAGCTGGTTTATTAATTGGATTGAATACAAAGATATTTGGTATTATATTTTTATTTTCTCATGGAATGACTGGTTTATTTATTATGGAAGGAGCTTTATTAGGTGATATTGTAAATAGTCCTATATTTTCAGATTCTCCAACTAATATATATATTTATTTAGGTGTTATTATTGTTATATTTTTTATTTCTTTAATATGTAGTATTCTTCATAATTTGAGTGATAATTTAAAAAGATATAAATATTTAAAATGTATTATTTTGTTTTTTTACTTATTAGGATTTTTAATGACAGGATTGTTTCCTTATATTTTTCCAATTTTTGAATAAAGTTTCATTTCATTATGAAACTTTTTTCTATTTATAGACAGATTTTTTGTTTTTTTGTATAATATATGAAAAGAGGTGTATGGTTTATGAGTACTAGAAAAAGTATGACATTCCCAATTATTTTAACATTTGTTATTATTGTTATAATAGTTTATTTTTTTGTTACTATTAAACAAACTGAAGTTGTTTGCAATAAAATGAATTTATATGATGGTAATATTCAAATTTTTGAAGAGATTCATACAATGCTGGATGGTAAAAAAATTACTGGTATGAACCTTACTAAAACATTTATTTTACCAGATAAATATGCAGATGAAGGTCATTTTGATTTAGTTCGTGCTAGTCTTAACAATACATTGGAGTATTTAGGTGATAAAGTAAAATATAATGTTTTAGATAATAAATTAATTGTAACTATTAATGTACATAATGATGAATTGTTATTATTAGATAATATTGAGTTTTTTGTAAATGATGATATTCAGATACATATTAATTCTAATACTAAAAGTAGTGATGTTATTACTTTAAAAATAGGGGATAATTATTCTGATGGAGAATTTATGAAAAGGATGAAAAATAATGGATATAGTTGCAAATGATTATTCTAGTTATTTAGATGAGGTTATTTATTCTAATTCTTTTCAAACTTTAAGTAATGGTTTGATATTAACAAATTATGAAATTGATATTTTAAGTCAATATGAGATTCCTTACTTAGATTGTAAGAGTCTTGAAGAATTAATAAATCGTATAGAGACTACTATTTTAGAATTTGATGATTGTGAGGAATTAGAATCTATTTCTATGGAATTAGCTTCTAGAAATTATTATTTAAATACAAATAAGTAAGGGTGATGTTATGAAAGAGTATTTGGATTTTGCTTTGGAAATAGCTGATTATGCAAAAGAGGAGATACTTTCTTCTTTTCATTCTTCTAAAAAGTATGGTTTTAAAGATGATAAGACTATTGTTACTGATATTGATAGAAAGATTAATCATTTTTTAGTGGAAAAAGTGTCTTCTAAATATCCAAATTGTTCTGTTTTAGGTGAAGAAGAAAGCACTTTTAATGGTGAGAAATATGTTTGGGTGTGTGATCCAATAGATGGTACTGGTATGTTTCAAGCTGAAGTTCCAGTTTGTGTTTTTTCCCTTGCGCTTGTAGTAGATGGAGTAGTGGAAGTAGGGGTTGTTGTTGATCCTTTTTTAAATCAAACCTATTCTGCTATTCGTGGGGAAGGGGCGTTTTGCAATGGAGAAAGGATTCATGTTAATTCTTTAGAGTTTGGAGATTTAGGATATCGTTTGAATTATGAAATGTGGAGTAGTAGCTCTTTTCAAACAATGGGTTTTGCTATGAAACATCTTGATGATATTAAAGTTTCATCAATTGGTTCTGTTGCTAGAAGCTGTATGGCTGTTGCTAGTGGGAAATTTTCTTGTGATTTATTTCCTGGTGAAGAACATGGAAATTGTGATATTGCAGCATCTAGTTTAATAATTGAAGAAGCTGGCGGAAAGGTTACTAACTTTTATGGAGAAAAAGATAGAATGGATCAATCTATTCATGGAGCTATTCTTTCTAATGGAGTTTCTCATCAAAAAATATTGGAACTTATTCGACAAGATAAAGATTTTTTTAGATAAGGAGTATTTGGATGGTTTATTTAGATTATAGTGCGACAACCCCAGTTAATGAAGAAGTATTAGATACTTATGTTAAAGTTTGTAAGGATTATATAGGAAATCCTAATTCTTTACATACTTTGGGTGTTGATGCAAAGAAATTAATTGATGCTAGTACGAAACAAATTGCTGATATATTAGGAGTAAAAACTAGTGAAGTTGTTTATACAAGTGGTTCTAGTGAAGCTAATAATACTGCTATAAAAGGTATTTGTTCTCGCTATTCTAATCGTGGAAAACATATAATTACAACGGAGTTGGAACATTCTTCTGTTATTGCTCCTTTAAATTATTTAACTTCTTTAGGTTATGAAGTTGATTTTGTAAAATTAGATGAAAACGGATTGGTTGATTTAGATGATTTAGCAAGTATTCTTCGGAAAGATACAATTTTAGTATCTATTGCTTCTGTTAATAGTGAGGTTGGGGTAAAACAAGATATAGAAAAAATAAGTAAAGTTATTCATGAAAATTCTAGAGCTTTTTTTCATAGTGATGTTACACAAAGTATAGGTAAAGAGAAAATTGATTTTTCTTGTTTGGATTTAGCTAGTATTTCTTGTCAGAAATTTTATGGTATGAAAGGAATTGGGGCTTTAATTAAAAAAGAGAATATTCAAATTACTCCACTTATACATGGTGGGAAGAGTACAACGATTTTTCGTAGTGGGACTCCTGCTACCCCTTTAATTGCTTCTTTTGCAAAAGCTTTAAGATTAGCTTATCAAGATTTTTCTTCTAAATACCAAAAAGTATTAGATAATAGAAATTATCTTGTTGAAAAATTAAAAAATGAAGATGTTTTTATAAATAGTAATTCTTATTGTATTCCTCATATTATTAATATTAGTTTAAAAGATATTAAGAGCGAAGTTATGTTACATGCTTTAGAGAGTAATGATATTTTTATTTCTACACAAACGGCTTGTTCTGTAGGTGATGTATCAAAAGCTGTATATACTATTACTCATGATAAGAAAAGGGCAAGTAGTAGTATAAGAATTAGTATTAGTTATCTTACAACTAAAGAGGAAATAAATATTTTTATAGATGCTTTGAGAAATAATATTGAAAAGCTGAGTTTTAGGAGTTCTTTATGAAAATAATAAAAATTAGTGCTATTTGGTGTGGAGCATGTTTAATAACTAATAAAGTTTGGAATGAGTTAAAAAATAACTATGAATTTGAATCTATAGAATATGACTATGATATGGATGAAGAGGAAGTAATGAAACTTTCTCCAGGAAAAGTTTTACCGGTTTTTATATTTTATAAAGATGATGTAGAAGTAAAAAGATTGGTTGGAGAAGTATCTTATAAGGATTTAGAATCTACTTTTTTGGAAGTTGGTGTGTAAGTGAAAAAGAAATTATTAATATTGTTGACTCTATTTATTGTTTTCGTTTTTCCTTTATTTGTTGAAGCAAAAGAAAATGTTGTTTTGTATTTTTTTCATGGAGATGGATGTCCGCATTGTAAAGAAGAAACTAAATTTTTAAAAAAGATGTCTAAAAAGTATTCTTATTTAAAAATTGTTAAGTATGAGGTTTGGTATAATGAAGATAATTCAGCTCTTTTAGATAAAGTTTTTGATGCTTATAAAATACCTGTTTTTGGGGTTCCGACAACCATAATCGGGGATACTTATATTAGTGGATATGATGATACTATTGGTGAAAAAATAGAAAGGGCAATAGAGTACTATTCTAGTCATAAGAGTGATGATTATGTTTCAAAAATAAAAAATGGAACTTTTAATACTGATGATTTTCCAAAGGAAAATGGCTTTTTAAAGCAAGAAGAATTATCAGATAGGGAAATGAGTTTTAAACTTCCTTTTTTTGGTAAGATTAATTTAAAGAGTGCTTCCCTTACAACTTCAGCTATTATAATTGGATTAATTGATGGGTTTAATCCGTGTGCTATGTGGATTTTATTATTTTTAATTAGTGTTTTAATGGGGATGAAGGATAAAAAGAGAATGTGGGTTTTGGGAATTACGTTCTTACTTACTTCAGCTCTTGTTTATTTTGGAATTATGTTGTCTTGGATTGAAATTGTTGTTAAAATGACCGCTGTTATTTGGATCCGTAACATAATTGCAATTGTTGCTTTAATAGGTGGAATTATTAATATAAGAAGTTTTATTAAAAGCAATGATAGTGGTTGTGAAGTAGTTGATGATAAAAAGAGAAAAAAAATATTTCAGAAAATCCGTAGATTTACAAGTGAGAAAAGCTTCATTTTGGCTGTTATAGGAATTATGGGATTAGCTGTATCAGTAAATTTAGTGGAGTTGGCTTGCTCTGCTGGTTTGCCAATTGTTTTTTCTGAACTGCTTGCTTTAAATCATACTTCATCAATTATGAGATTTTTCTATACGCTTTTATATGTATTTTTCTTTTTACTAGATGATTTAGTAGTATTTTTTATAGCTATGTTTACAATGAAACTGACTGGGATTTCTTCAAAATATAATAAGTATTCTCATTTAATAGGTGGTTTTATTATGGTACTTATTGGTGTTTTATTATTATTTAAGCCTGAATGGTTGATGTTTCAATTTAAGTAGTTTTTTCATATTAGGTAGTCATTTGATGATTATCTAATTTTTTCATATTTTTTACCTAATTAAATAGTTTACTTCTTTCTTAAAGTTTGGTAAAATGTAATTTAGAGTAAAAGGAGTTTGGATATGGAAGATAGGAAAGTAATCATTCAGGGTAATGATGGTGTAAAGACAGAAGTTGAACTAGTAACATATTTAATTAATGACAATAATAAAAAAACATATTTAGTTTATTCTAAAGGTGAAAAAACTGGTGCTGAAGATGATGAAATAATATATGTATCTAGAATTGTACGGGAAGATAATGTAATCTATATAGATGAAATTACAGATGATAATGAATGGATAGAGGTTCAAAATCTATTAAAGGAAATAGCTAATGAGTAATAATATGGTGGGTGATTTTTATGGTTAATGAATTAAATAATACTATATCAGAAGCAATAGGTAAACTAGAGAAAATAGTTGCAATAATAGAATATTTAAAATTTTCTATACAAGATGGAATGGTTAATATTTCGGATGAGGCTCAGAAGAAACAAGTTCTTGAAGCATTAGATAAATTTACTGATATTCAAAAATCAAATTTTAAATTTATTCAAGCAATCGAAATGCTTGGATCGGATATGAAACTTAATTTAAATGCTCTTTATCCTATTTTGCCTGCTGATGTTTTAAGAACTGTTTTGGGAGAACAAAATAATTATGAAGATTTACCTGAAGATCTTGTTTCTAAAATTATGGGTGATGAAAGCAATAATTTGAACAATAGTCCTGTTGATGATTCAATTCAGAAAGTTTCTGATAAGAAAAATGAAAATAATTTAATGAGTCAAATTATGGAATTAGCCCCTAAGACTGAATCAGAGGTTGTTACTACTCCAACAGAAGCTACATCTGAGGTTGCAAGTGAGGTTAAAACTCCTTCAGTAGAAACTACACCTGAAGTTACAAGTGAGGCTACAACTTCTCAAGCAAAAGCTACCCCTGAGGCTACAAGTGAGGTTAAAACTCCTTCAGTAGAAACTACACCTGAAGTTACAAGTGAGGCTACAACTTCTCAAGCAAAAGCTACATCTGAGGCTACAGGTGAGGTTAAAACTCCTCCAGTAGAAACTACATCTGAGGCTACAAGTGAGGTTAAAACTCCTCCAGTAGAAACTACATCTGAGGCTACAGGTGAGGTTAAAACTCCTCCAGTAGAAACTACATCTGAGGCTACAGGTGAGGTTGCAACTCCTCCAATAGAAGTTACAAGTGAGGCTCCAAATGAATTGGATTCTATAGTACTACCTTCTCTTGATGAGACTCCTGCTGAAAATACTACTGTTGAAAGTACTTCTTCTACTAGTCCGGAAGATACTGTTCTTTTACCATTAAGTGATGAAAATAATGATACTAATACTGTTAGTAGTGAGGTTTCTACTGAAAATACTACTGTGGAAAGTACTTCTTCTGCCAGTCCAGAAGATACTGTTCTTTTACCATTAAGTGATGAAAATAATGAGGCTCCTGCTGAAAAAGCTGCTGATGGTTTTGAATTGTTACCTTTAGAAATTGAGAAGTCTGAAAGTGATAAGTCTAAAGAGCCAAATGCTGTTTTACCTTTAGATTCTACTAGTTTATCTGAGGAGAAAAAAGATGATTCTATGGTTGGAGAGAACGAATTAGTTTTGCCAGTTCTTCAACAGTCACTAGATATTGATGAAAAACCTAAAGCTAATATTGCTAGTCTTGATACTTCTCCAGTTCATGCTCCTTTATCTTTTGTTTTACGTGGAAGTCCTAAAATTTTAGCTGTTACTCCTAATCAGTTTTCTAAATTAGAAGGATCTTTGGTTAGCCAAATGGGTAATCCTGAGATAGCTCATATTCTAAAATTTCCTTCTCAAGATAGTCATGAGGCTAGTTTAGGGGGGATGATACAGGAATCGGAAGAAACTACTGCTAGTCTAGATAGTGAAAAAGAAACTGATTTAGAGACTATGATGCAAGCGATGGAAAAAGCTTATAGTGAAGGAAATATTGATGTTGCTGAACGGCTTTCTGAAAAAATATCTAAGATTAATAAAGCCCGTCAAAAGACGCTTTCTTTATCAAGTGCTGCTTAATAGATGGGGTAGGTGATTGTTATGGAGAAAAGTTTAATTGATGATAATTTAACGCTTAATAATTATAAAAATTATATTGAAAAAACTTTAAATATTTTTCGATTGTCTTCAAAAAATAGTTCTATTTTATTTGATTTAAAGATTGATAATTATAAGGCTATTATAAAATTATCTATTGTTAATTTGGATGGTGAAAGGGAAGATTTTCAAGATTTTGTTGCAGAATGTGATACGTCTTTTTATCATCAATTATTGATTCCTCTTATTAGAAAAATTGCTGAGACCATTCCTATTAGTACTCGAGATATTATTAAATTGTCTGATGATGCTCTATCTACATTTAGAATGATTAGTAAGAATAATGACTTGTTTACAATTGATGGTTTAAGTGATGATGATGCAAAAGGCCTTTTATCTATTTTTGATGAAGAAGAAAAGAATGATTCTGTATCATTAATAAATCATAATCATAGTGGTGTTGGAAATATTTCTAATATTATTGTTTTATTTGGTTTGGCGTTTTTAGCTATTATTATGATATTGTTTTTTATTAATAGATAATTGCTATAGAAAGGAGTTAAGAAGTTATGCATAAAAGAAAAATCAAGCATTCAGCTAATTTTTATGCAAAAATTCTTTTTGTTATTTCTATAGCTTTTTTTATTTATGGATTTGTTTTAGATTATGTTTCTACACATAAGTTAATTGATCCAATAAAAAATGCTCATCTTATACATCGAGATAGTACTATTTCTATTACTACTCAAGATGGAAGTGAAATTGTTCCTGGAAATACAATTGAAAATTCAGATAATAATGATTCTAACCATACAAGTAATCGACGGGAAGAAGTTATTTCTAATCCAATAGATAGTGTTAATTTAACACTTAGAGATGAAATAGAAAAGAAATACGGATTAACTGTTGAATATGGAAAGGAGACCGATGGGTATTCTATTCATACTTCATCAGGTACTATTTCTACTATTTCGATAAGTGATTCAGAAACGATTTACAAACAATTAGATTTATTAAAAAAAGTTTTATCTTTGTATCCTGATGGTTTATTTCAAGAAATAAAAAAAGGTGGGATTCCTCTTACTGTTATGTTGATTCAGGAGTTTTCTGAAAAAAACATTACGGGAATTACTGATTCTAGCTACTCATATGCAAATATTTCTATTGCGGCAACTCATGATTTTGAGGAATCTTTTTTTCATGAATCTTATCATTATATTGAAAGATATATGTTTAAAAAAGGGGCAAGTTTTAATAGTTGGAATTCTTTGAATCCATCTTATTTTGAATATGGTACTATATATAGTGGTTATTCTTATAGTAATACGTTTTCACAGGATTCTTTTTTTGTTAATAATTATGCACAAACTGCTGCGACAGAAGATCGAGCCTCTACATTTGAGTTTATGATGGCTTCTAATAAGGCTACTTGTTTAAATCAAAATATGCCAGTTTGGAGAAAGGCTAGGTATATGGCTACTACGATGGATTATGTTTTAAAAAGTGCTACTCCTAGCACAGTTGAATATTGGGAAAGGTTTTTATAGGTGTATTATGAAAGAAATAATTATAAATGATTCACATTTAACTGAAGATGATATGGATGATAAGGTTATTAGAGTGAAAGCTTTAATTTTTAATTCTAATGGAGAAATTTTGTTAGTTCATAATAATAATACTTATCAGTTTCCTGGTGGTCATAAAAAAAGTAATGAGAGTATAGATGATACAATTCTTCGAGAAATTAAAGAAGAAATAGGAATTGATTTGGAAATAAAAGAAAGACCTTTTTTATGTATTTCTACATATGATGATAATTACTTTGATACAGGTAAGAAGGTTTTAAATTCTATTTATTATTATCGTTTTTTTACTGATTTAACTCCTAATTTTAAAGAAACTAGTTATGATGATTTAGAGTTAGAGTCTGATTTTAATTTGTATTATTTGAAATTTGATGAATTAGATACCTTTTTAAAAAAATGTATTAATAGAAATAATATAGATAAAAAAATAGCTAGAGAAATGTTACAGGTTGTGGTAGAATATAGAAAAATATTTGGAGGTGAATGATGAAAGTATTTGTAACTGGTGGGTTAGGATATATTGGAAGTCATACTGTAGTTGAATTATTAAATGAAGGGCATGATGTTATTATTATTGATAATTTGTATAATTCTAGTCGTGATGTTATTGAAAAAATTGAGAAAATTACTTCTAAGAAATTTCAGTTTTATGAAGGTGATGTTTGTGATGAAGAATTATTAGATCAAATTTTTCATGAGAATAAGATTGATGCTGTTATACATTTTGCAGGATATAAAGCTGTGGGTGAAAGTGTAGAAAATCCTATTATGTATTATGAAAACAATTTAATTTCTACTCTTCATTTGTGTAAAAAAATGATAGAGAATAATTGTTTTAAAATTATTTTTTCATCTTCAGCAACTGTATATGGAGATCCTTCTCAATTGCCTATTACAGAAAAAGCAAAAGTTGGTGGTACTACAAATCCTTATGGTACTTCAAAGTTTATGATTGAAAGAATTCTGAATGATATTACAATTTCTAATCCTAAGTTTACTGCAATCGTATTGCGTTATTTTAATCCTATTGGTGCTCATAAATCAGGTCTTATTGGAGAAAAACCTAATGGAATACCTAATAATTTAATGCCTTATATTGTAAGAGTTGCTACAGGAAAGCTTGAAATATTAAGTGTTTTTGGGAATGATTATGACACTCCTGATGGAACTGGAGTTCGAGATTATATTCATGTGGTTGATTTGGCAAAAGGTCATATTAAAGCATTGGAAAAGTCTCCTCAACTTGATGGGATTCATTATTATAATTTAGGAACTGGTTCTGGATATAGTGTGTTAGATTTGGTTCATGCTTTTGAAAAAGTTAATGGAGTTTCTGTTCCATATAAGATTGTTGGAAGACGTCCAGGTGATATTGCTAGCTGTTATGCGGATAGTTCTCTAGCTTATAAAGAACTAGGATGGAAAGCAGAACTTGGTATTGAAGATATGATGAGAGACTCTTATAATTTTATTTTAAAACAAGATAAATAAATTATTATTGTAACATTTATTAAAATATAGTATAATATTATGCATTGGAGGAGTTATTATGGCAAAAAAAGAAAATAAAAATATTCATGAATTAACAGTAAAAGTTGAAGGAAAAGAGTGGACAGATGCTCTTGATAAAACTTTTTTAGAAAAACAAAAAACAGTTAAAGTTGATGGCTTTAGAAAAGGAAAAGTTCCAAGAAGTGTATATGAAAAGAAGTTTGGAAAAGAGTCTTTATTTTTTGATGCAGTAGATAAAGTTGTACAAGGAGCTTTTATAAAGGTTCTTGATAAAGAAAAACTTGAACCTGTTGTTCAACCTACTGTTGATATTAAACATGTAGATGAAAATGGTGTTGAGTTATCTTTTAAAGTAATTACAAAACCAGAAGTAAATGTAAAAAAATATAAAGGATTAGGTGTAAAAAATGAGAAAGTTAAAGTAAGTGCTGAAGAAATTGATCATGAGCTTTCTCATTTACTTGAAAAATATACTGAGCTTGTTACAAAAGAAGATGGAAAAGTTGAAGATGGAAATGTTGCTATTATCGATTTCGAAGGATTTAAGGATGGAGTAGCTTTTGATGGGGGAAAAGGTGAAAATTATTCTCTAGAAATTGGATCTCATACTTTTATTCCTGGATTTGAAGAACAAGTTATTGGTATGAAAGTAGAAGAAGAAAAAGATATTAATGTTACTTTCCCAGAAGACTATGGAGTAGCTGATTTAGCTGGTAGTCCTGTTGTTTTTAAAGTAAAAGTTCATGAAATAAAGGAAAAGAAAACTCGTGAATTAGATGAAGATTTCTTTGAGGACTTAGGAATGGATGGTGTAGATTCTGAAGAAAAACTTAGAGAAGAGATTAAGACATCTATTCAAAAACAAAAAGAAATGGAAGCTGAGAATAAATATTTAGATGATTTATTAGAAGCAGTATCTAAGAATGTTGAAGTTGATATTCCTGAAGAAATGGTAAATGATGAAATTCATCATTTAAAGCATCATTTTGAAGAAAATATGAAAAGACAAGGCATTTCTTTAGATTTATATTATAAATTCACAAATACTACTGAAGAAGATTTAAATAATCAACTTGAAAAAGAAGCATATACTAATGTTTTATATCGTTTAATGTTAGAAGAAATTAAACAACTTGAAAAAGTAGAGGTAAGTGATGAAGAGGCTGAAAAAGAGATTGAACGTTTAGCAGAAGAATATAAAGTAAGTAAAGAAGAATTATTAAAAGAATATGGTAGTATGGATTATATTAAATATGATTTGGAAATGAGAAAATTATTTGATTTATTAAAAGAATATAATAAGTAATGGAAAGAATGAAAAATTCTTTCTTTTTTTTGTTTATTTTGATTGAAAAAAAATTAAAATAATATATAATAGAAACCAGATTTAAAAATTTGGGGGGTGTTATCGGATGGATGAAAAATATTTTGTTTTAGTCATAAATGATATGGTAATATTCCCTAATAATGAAGTACGTATTGAATATGACAATAATTCTGATAAGAAATTAATAGATATTTTTGATCATATTGATGATGATTATATGATAATTGTTAATCCAATAGAAGATGATTTTGTATCTATTACTTCTTTTCCGAAAATTGGTGTTTTAGGACGATTAAAATTAAAAATGAATGTTCCAAATGGTAAAACTAGAATTATTATTGAGGGTTTAAAAAGAGTACGATTATCTTCTCTTGAAGAAAATGGTAATTTTTATCAAGCAAGTTATCAAGAAATTTTAATTGCTCCTGAAGAAGATGATAAATTGTATTTTGATGTTTTAGTTAAAGCCTTAGAAAATTATATTTCTAAAGTTCCATATATGGGAAATGCTATAATGAGTCAGTTGAGTTCTGTTGAAACGTTAAATGATTTATGTGATTTAATTTGTAGTTTTTTACCGATTAATTATGAAGACAAGAAAAAATATATAACTTTATTAAGTCCAATTAAAAGAGCAAAATATTTGATTGAAGATATGCAACATGATTTAAAGTTTGTAGAACTCGAACAAAAGATAGAGGCTGAAGTAGATAAAGAATTAAATGATACACAGAAAGAGTTCTTTTTAAGAGAAAAAATAAAAGCTATGCAAAAAGAATTAGGGGAAGCTAATTCTAAAGATGATGAAGTTGAACAATTTTCTAAAAAGATATCTAAATTAAAATGTAATAATAAAGTTAAAGATAAGATAAAAAGAGAATTAAATCGTTATTCTAGTTTAAATAGTAATTCACCTGAAGTAGGTATGATTCGAGAATATTTAGAATGGATGATTCATTTGCCATGGAATCACTATACAAAAGATACTAGTGATTTGGTTAAAGTTAAAGGTATTTTAGATTCTTCTCATTATGCTTTATCTGAAGTGAAAGAAAGAATACTTGAATATTTAGCCGTTAAACAAAATACGAATAATTTAAGAAGTCCAATTCTTTGTTTAGTTGGACCTCCTGGTGTTGGGAAAACTTCCCTTGCTTTAAGTATTGCGAAGAGTCTAAATCGTAAAACAGCAAAAATTAGTGTTGGTGGAATTAACGATGAAGCAGAAATTGTTGGACATAGAAGAACGTATATAGGAGCTAATCCTGGTAGAATTATTCAAGGTATACGAAAAGCTGGCACGGCTAATCCTGTATTTATTATTGATGAAATTGATAAAATGACCAAAGATATTAAAGGGGATCCTGCGAGTAGTTTATTAGAAGTGCTTGATCCTGAACAAAATAGTAAATTTTCTGATCATTACATTGAAGAAGAATTTGATCTTTCTCAAGTAATGTTCATTGCGACTGCTAATTATGTGGATATGATTCCTTATGAATTACGTGATCGTTTAGAAATTATTAATATTTCTAGCTATACAGAGTATGAAAAAATGGATATTGCAAAAAATCATTTAATACCAAAAGAGTTAGAAGAACATGGACTAACTAGTTTGCAAGTTCAAATAGAAGATGATGCTTTGATAACATTAATTCGAAATTATACGAAAGAAGCTGGTGTTCGTGAGTTAGATCGTGTAATTGCTACATTATTTCGTAAAATAGTAAAAAAAGTATTATTAAATTCTGATTCTGTTTTCTATTCAATTAATGAAGAAATGGTTGAGGAATTACTTGGGAAAAAGAAATATTTTTACACAGATAATATAAAAGAAGCTGAGGTTGGTGTTGTTAATGGAATGGCTTATACTATGTTTGGCGGAGATATTTTACCTATAGAGGTAACTTTATTTAAAGGAAAAGGAGATTTAATATTAACTGGTTCTTTAGGGGAAGTTATGCAGGAATCTTGTCATATTGCTTTAGACTATATTAAATCTAATGTAGCTAAATTTGGAATAGATTCTTCATTATTAAATGAAAACGATATTCATATTCATGCTCCTGAAGGTGCCATTAATAAAGATGGACCATCTGCTGGTGTAACCATTACAACTGCTTTAATAAGTTTATTTACAAATAAGAGTGTAGATAAAGATATTGCGATGACTGGTGAAATAACTTTAAGGGGACATGTCTTAGGAATAGGTGGATTGAAAGAAAAAATAATTGGTTCTCACCGTGCTGGTGTAAAAAAGATATTTATTCCAATTGAAAATGAAAAAGATTTAGATGAAATTCCTGAAGAAATAAAAAAAGATATAAGATTTATTTCTGTTCGTAATTATGAAGAAATATTTAGTTCTCTTTTTCAGGAATAGTAGGAGAATATATGGATAATGAAAATTGTGAAGTTATAGAAATTTCAACGCAAGATTTTGTTGATATGATGATAGTCAAACATAGTTTATTGACTCATTCTGTAGAAGAGTTAGAAAGTTTTTTTTCTGATAAAAATTCATTTTTGAAATTGGTTAATTTTTGTGAGTTTGCAACTAAATTTGAGAATGCATTTTTTCTTATTGATAATAAGGAAAATTATGTTAAATCTACTAGAAATATTGGTCATGGTAAGAGTTGCGATGATACACGTTATATGATTGGTAAGATTTATCATATTTTATCTAAATATCGATGGAATGTTAGTTTGGATTATCAAAAAAAAATAAATGAATTGATTATTTATTTTAATCAGGTAGATTCTTTAGATTTTAAGAAAAAACAAATTGATTGTTTAGGGTATAGCGGAATTCAGGGAGGATGGAGAAAAACTTCTTTTGCTAGTCATGATTTTACTACTTTATGTAATGCAATTGTATATGATGCTTATTTATATAATTATTTAAATAGTGATGATATCATTGATGATATTCCGATTATTGATACTAAATATGTGTTATCTTCTCTAAACTATTTTATGTCAAATATACCTGAAAAATTTGATGATGAACTTTTTTTAGAAAAGGCAATTAATACTATTACAAAGCTTAGAAAAAGGAGTTTGTTTATTAATTTTCGTGTGAATAATGAATTAGATAGTATGAAGAGTGAATTATCTAAAATAAACATAAAGAAGTCATAAACTTCTTTTTTTTTCATATTTTTTTATAGGAGGAATTTGAAATGAAAAAGAAAGTAACTTTTGATAAATCTATGGAATTTCCTAGTATGATTGGTCAAATAAGTGCAATTTCATTAGACTCAGCACTTAGATTTGTTGATGAGGCTAATATTGAGGGAGATTTAATAGTAAGTGGAAAGTATAAATTAACAGAAGCTTCTCAGCTGGAAGAAGATTTTTATTATAAAATACCAATAGAGATTACTTTAACAGAAAATTTAGATATAGATCATTCTAGTATTGAGATATCTGATTTTACTTATGAAACACAAGAGAATATGTTAATATGTCATATTGAACTTTTTATTAATGGGATAGAAATCATAGAAGAAAAAATAGTAGAAGAAGAAAGAGAATGTGATGGTGAGGAAAAGCTGGAAAATGAAATAGAAATTCCACATAAAAATATAGAAGAAGAGATAGTTAAAGAGGAAAAAAATATAAAAGATGATGTAAATATTTTAAATGAAAATGAAGACATTGAAGGATTAGATGAAACGGATGAAAAAGATAATTCCTTATTTTTTAATTTTAAAGATGATGATGATCAATATGGTACTTTTATAGTTTATATTGTTAGACAGAATGAAACAATTAATTCTATTATTGAGAAATATCATACTACTTTAGAAGAGATTGAACAATATAATGATATAAAAGATATTCAAAATGGTACAAAATTAATAATACCTGCTCATAATGATTAGTATTTTGGAGTGTTGTAGGAATCATTCTATTAAATTAAAACATATTAAGAGATGGAATAATTATATTATTCTTTATGGGGAGAATGGTGACTATTTATTAAAGGAAAAAGGTAATAATAAAGAAAAACTCTATTCTACATTTGAGAGTATTCATTATCCTTATTATTTACCTTTAATTAGTTCTAATAAAGACTCTTATGAATTGTATCCTTACTTTGAAGAAGAAGTTTATGATAATAATATTAAAAGTAAGGAATTTCTAAAAGGACTTATTCTTTTGCATAAAGAAAGTATTTATTATGATGAAATATCTGATATTTATATTAAAGAGTCTTATAATAAAATAAAAAAAGATATTGAAGAACAGTTTCAATTTTACTTAAATTTACAAAATAATATTGAGGTAGAAGGATTTCCTAGATTAGATTATTATTATTTTTTATTAAATGTAAGTTCTTTTTATAAAATATTAACAATTGCATTAGATAAATTAGAGTTATGGAAAAGCTTAGAAATAAAAAAAGTTAGAAAAGCTCTTATTATACATAAAGATAGTTTATCTAATTTTTCTTATTCATCTAAAAAAAGTTATTTTATTGATTTTAGTGAATGCAGTCATGATTTATTAATAAAAGACTTTATTTCTTTTTATCAAGCTAATTTATTTCATACGGATATGATTGAATGTTTTCATATTTATCAGTCTTATCTTTCTTTTTCTTATGACGAAAAAGTACTGTTTTTTTGTCTTATATCTATACCAATAAAAGTTACATTTACTGATAATATTTATCAAAATATTATTGTTATTCAAAATAGAGTAAATTATATAGAAAAGACTTTACAGTTTTTGTTAGAAGAAGATAAAGAAAATCAAAAAACAGATGAGGAAGAATTCAAATAGTAGTATTATTACATTTAATCTAGTTGTGATAAAAAGAAGTATTAGGAATTGATAAAAGATTATTATTGCATTAGCAATAATACTAAATAAGAAGAATGTATTATTTCTTCTTTTTTGTTTACATGTAGAACATCTACAAAAAAGTTTATGTTTATTCATGGTAATCACCTATATTATTTTATTCATTTGAGAATGTTTCGTGATTGATTATAAATTGAAATATTGCTATAATGGGATAGGAGGTATTATTATGGATTTAAAAGGAAGTAAAACAGAACAAAATTTAATGACTGCTTTTGCAGGAGAGAGTCAAGCAAGAAATAAATATACATATTTTGCTAGTAAAGCTAAGAAAGATGGATATGAGCAAATTGCTGCTATATTTGAAGAGTCTGCAAATAATGAAAAAGAACATGCTAAAATGTGGTTTAAAGAGTTAAATGGTGGAGAAATTCCATCAACTGAAGATAATTTACAGGCTGCTGCAGATGGAGAAAATTATGAGTGGACAGAAATGTATGAAGAGTTTGCTCGTGTTGCTGAAGAAGAAGGATTTTTAGCAATTGCTAAAAAGTTTAGAGGAGTTGCTGCTATTGAAAAACATCATGAAGAAAGATTTAAAAAGTTACTTGAGAATGTTAAAGATGGATTAGTATTCTCTAAAGATGGTGATAAAGTTTGGATTTGTCGTAATTGTGGACATATTCATATTGGAAAAGAAGCTCCTAAAGTTTGTCCAGTGTGTGCTCATCCTCAAAGTTATTTTGAAGTTAAGTCAGATAATTATATGTAAAAAGCTTTTTGCTTTTTGCTTTTTTTTATGGAATAAATTATTTAAAAATGTTGCTATCAGATTATTTTGAAGTTATACTTATTATAAAGTAGGAGAGTATTTGATATGAGTAGAATTAATTTAGCGTTTGTTATATTAATATGTATATTGTTATTACCATTTATTGCAAATGCTAAAGAGTGCAATCAAAATAATATTAAAGTTGAGTCTATTATTTTAGAAGACACTAGAGGTAATATAGAAGAAGTAAGTGCTCCGAATAGTGATGATGGAAAAATACATTTAGATTTAAAGATGAATGTAGTAGGAGACTTTGCAGAATATAAGATTATTTTAAAGAATACTTCAGATGAAGAATATTATTTTGATGAAAAGTCTCTTAATTTAGATACTAATTATGTAGATTATGAAGTTCAATATGAAGATGGAAGTACTCTTATTAAGAGTGGTGAAGATAAGATTATTACTTTAAAAGTTGTTTATAAAAATAAAGTAGCCTCTTCTAATTTAGTAAATGGGTTATATAGTGATAATCAAGTATTTAAAGTATATTTATCTGATAAAAGTGTAATAGATGATTTAATTAATAATCCTATTACTAGTAGAAAATATATTTTTATTATAATTATAGGTTTAATTATTGGATTTATTCTTATTAATAAAAAATATAGAAAGAGTAGTTACTTATTATTAGTGTTTTTAATAATACCATTTACTGTAAAAGCATTATGTAGACATACTTTAGAAATAGAGACTAATTTAGTTATTGATGGAAAGGAAGCTATTTTTTTACCAGGAAAAGAAGTAAATGTAAAGATGAAACACTTAGCAGGTGATGATACATCTAGTGTTACTGATGAATATACTTTTCGAAATGAAACAATTACTTCTATTAAGCATTCTGAATCAGCTCCACCTGAAAGTAACAAAAAAGAAAATAATATAGTTTCAATAAGTGATTCACCATATCCAATTTATATGTGGTATGAAAATAATACAATTTATTGGTGGAGTGAAGATATACATCCAAGTTTAAATGAGGATGCAGCATTTATGTTTATATATTTGTTAGAATTAACTGATATTTCAGGGTTAGAAATGTTTGATTCTTCTTCCACTAACAGCTTTTTTGGTTTATTTTTAGAATGTAATCTAAATAATTTAGATTATATTAAAAAGTGGAATACCTCAAATGTCACAAACATGAAATCTATTTTTACAGATAATGAATATTTAACTGATATGACCGGAGTAAAAGACTGGGACGTTAGCAAAGTAAGAAATATGGGATATATTTTTCGTAACTGCTATAGTCTAGAAGAAGTTGACTTAAGTAATTGGGATACTTCATCAGCTATATATATGGATAATATGTTTGGAATGTGGCAGTCTAATAATCATCAGTTTTTAGATGGAAAACTAAAAAGAATTATTTTATCAAGTAAATTTAATACATCCAATGTAACCAATATGTATGCCATGTTTGCTAATAATACACAGCTAGAAGATTATGAATTTTTAAAATATTTAGACACTTCAAATGCAACCGATACGAGACAAATGTTTGTATTTAATAAAAAGTTAGACACAACAGAGTATTTTTTAAATTGGGATGTATCAAATGTAAAAAGCTTTTATCAGATGTTTTCATATTGTGAAAGATTACAGAATTTGAAAGGATTAGAAAATTGGAATGTATCAAATGTTACATCATTCAATAATATGTTTGATGGAGCTAGCAATTTAAGTAGTACAGCTTCAATAGATAATTGGAATATATCGCCAAATGCAACTTTTACATATATGTTTAGAGGTGTACCAATTCATCCAGAATTTACGAAAGTACCAGGAACATGGAATTCATCCGGAACATTTACCCCAACATCATAAAAGGATATACAAAAAGTATATTCTTTTTTACATTTATAAATTATGTAAAGGAAAAAGTATTGTTTAAAAAGAATATTTACATTATAATTAATTTAAGAATAAGGTCGAGTGATACTATGAAGAAAAAAATACTATTTTTAATTATTTTATTATTAATACCAACTCTAGTATTAGCTAAAGATACATGCAATGATAATGATATTAATATTAAATCTATAGCTTTAAAAGAGTTAAATGGCTTTTCAGAAGAAATACAAGAATCAAGTATAAATAATAATACTATTAATCTAAATCTAAAGATGTATGATGTAGGAGATTCATCTACTTATGATATTACAGTAGAGAATACTTCAGATGAATATTATTATTTTACTAAAGATTCAATGAAGTTAGAAAATGATTATCTAGAATATAGTTTGAAGAATGATAGTGAAGTAATACTAGCTAAGGAAGAAAAAACAATTGAATTGAAATTATCTTACAAAAATAAAATACCTAATGATACATATTTAGACACAAGCAAATTAATCATTTCTTTATCAGATAAGCCATTAGAGAATCCAAAAACTAAGATGACTTATACATTTATTTTCATAGTAATAAGCTTAATAGTTTTAACTGTTTATTCAAAAATAAATAATAAATCATTTAATAAAAAGAAGATATTATTATTGATTAGCTTATTAAATATTATTCCAATCTCAATTAATGCTTTATGTACAGTAATCTTAAACGTAGAAACAAAGATTGAAATAGAAAACAAAGAGGCAGTATTCTTACCTGGATCAGAAGTAAATATCAAAATGAAAGAATTAGCAGGAGATGATACATCTACAGAAACAAACAGATATAATTTTAAAGATGAAAGCATTACAGCAGTAAAAAACGCTTCTCAAGAGCCAACAGAGTCTAACAAAGAAGAAAAAAATATAGTATCAACAGCTGATTCATCATATCCGATTTATATGTGGTATTCTGATAGAACAATTTTTTGGTGGAGTGAAGACACCCATCCTAGTTTAAATGAAGATGCATCAATAATGTTTTATAACTTAACAAATTTAAGTGATATATCTGGACTTGAAAACTATGATTCTTCTAATACAAAAAATTTAGGTTGCTTTTTTGCTTATACTAGCGTTCCTAATCTGGATTATGTTGGGAATTGGAATACTTCAAAAAATACAAGTTTAAATAACTTTATTGCATATAATAAAGCATTAATAAATATGGAAGGAATCAAAAATTGGGATGTTTCAGAGGTAGTAAGTATGTCATGTTTGTTTCGCTCATGTTTTAATTTAGAAGAGATTGATTTAAGGACTTGGAAAACTGATTCATTAACTGACATGACATCTATGTTTGGTATGGTAAGAGATTCAGGATCTATTGCCTATGATGGGCAGATTAAGCATATTTATATGTCAGAATTATTTAATACTAGTAAAGTTACCATAATGGTAAGCTTATTAGCAGGTAATGATGAAATAGAAGATTATAGTTTTTTAAAATACTTTGATACATCAAATGTTAAAAATATGAATGGAGTTTTTATACAAAATACAAATTTAAAAGATGATAAATATTTTAAAGATTGGGATGTATCAAAAGTAACCAATTTTCATATTATGTTTGGAGATTGTAGATCAATACAATCTATGGATTTAAGTAAATGGAAAGCAGATAAAATAACAGATTTAGGGTTTATGTTCGAAAGGACTAATTCACTAGAGGAATTAGATATCAGTAATTTTGATACTAGTAATGTTACAACCTTTAGAAGTATGTTTGAAGGAAGCACTAAACTAAAACATATTTATGTTGGAGAAAAGTGGACTACAGAAGCAAATACCAATATTGTAACAGGAGTGTTCCCAACTAATTGTGAATTACCAAATTTTAGTAAAAGTAATCCAAGTTACCGAAGCTTATCTTATGCCCACTATGGTGAAGGAGGATATCTTACATTAAAAATGAACTAAAAAGGAGGAAAATAATTTGAAAAAAAGAATTATAATAATACAAGTACTAATATTGTTAATACTATTTCCTTCTTTTGTACTTGCTAAAGATACCTGTAATGATAATGATATAAAGATTAAATCAGTTACATTAAAAGAATTAAATGGTTTCTCAGAAGAAATACAAGAATCAAGTATTAATAATAATACGATTAATTTAAATCTTAAAATGTATGA